>QHTP01000103.1 GCA_003220855.1 Gemmatimonadota bacterium | reverse complement strand
ACCGATCCGCCCCACCAGGTAGCCGAGCGCGAGCTGCAGGAACGTAAGGTCGCCGCGGGCCGCGATGCCGGGAATCGAAATCACTGTCAGCGACGACGTTTCGGTGGCGACGATCGACAGCATGATGGCCCACCAGGGCAGCCCGCGGTGGCCGAGGAAGTAGTCGCTCGCGTCGCGTTGGCGGCCCGACAACACCAGGCCGAAGACGACGACGGCGGCGCAGTAGGCCGCGATGACGGCTACGTCGAGGGGACGCACCGGCGGGGAGGAGCAACAAAAAGCCCGCGCCGTGCGCGGGCTCGCGAATGCGATGGGAGGAGGGCCAACCGCCTCAGACCGTGAAGGACGATCCGCAGCCGCAGCCGCCGGTGGCGTTCGGGTTTTCGAAGGCGAACCCGGACTCCTGGAAGTTGCTCTTGTAGTCCAGGGTGACGCCGTTCAGGTACTGGGCGCTGAACCCGTCGACGAAGCAGCGTACGCCGGCCGTCTCGATGACGATGTCGTCGTCGGCAGGTTTGTCCTCGATGCTGAGGCTGTACTTGAAGCCTGAGCAGCCGCCCGGCAGCACGCCGATCCGCAGCCCGGCGGTCTCGGGGGCCACCTTCTCCTCCGCCATGAACTTGCGTACCTCGACCGCCGCCTGGTCGGTCAAGGTCAGGGTGATGGGAGCCGAACGTTGCGTCGTCGCCATTGCGATCCTCCAGTCACATGCCAACTTAGAAAGTCCCGACGGCCCTGTCAACTCTCGCTCCGCGAGGCCTGCGCGCTCATGCGACTTACGCTCGCCGATTGGTTGGTCGTCGCCCTGTACTTCCTGTTCAACATCGCCGTGGGCCTGTATTACAAGCGTCGGGCCGGCAAGAGCACGGCGGAGTACTTTCTTTCCGGTCGCAACGTTCCCTGGTGGCTCGCCGGCACATCGATGGTCGCCACGACGTTCGCCGCCGACACCCCGCTCGTCGTCACCGGCTTCGTGGCGCGCAACGGCATCGCGGGCAACTGGCTGTGGTGGAACCTGCTCGCGAGCGGCATGCTCACCGTGTTCTTCTACGCCCGGTTGTGGCGACGGGCCGGCGTGATGACCGACATCGAGTTCTCCGAGATCCGCTACGCCGGTCCGCCGGCCGCGTTCTTACGCGGCTTTCGAGCGGTCTACCTGGGCCTGCTCATCAACTGCATCATCCTCGGCTGGGTGAACCTCGCGATGGCGAAGATTCTCGGGCTGGTGTTCGGCATCTCGAAGGGCCAGGCATTGTGGATCGTGGTCGGGATGATCCTCCTCACCTCCGCGATCTCGACGCTCTCGGGGTTGTGGGGCGTACTGGTGACCGACCTGTTTCAGTTCGTCATCAAGATGGGGATGGTGATCGTGCTGGCGGTGGTCGCGGTGAATGCCGTGGGCGGCATCGAGGCGATGCGGGTCAAGCTGGCGGCGATCGATCAGGTGCGCGGGGCCACCGCCGGCGGCCAGGGATCGGTGCTCGATTTCGTGCCCGACCTCGGCTCGGCGTGGATGCCGATGATCACGTTCTTCGTCTACATCGGTGTGAACTGGTGGGCCACGTGGTACCCCGGTGCCGAGCCCGGCGGCGGCGGCTACGTCGCGCAACGGATGTTGAGTGCGAAGGACGAGAAACATTCGTTGCTCGCGACGCTGTGGTTCAACATCGCGCACTATGCCGTGCGCCCCTGGCCCTGGATCCTCGTGGCGCTTGCCTCGCTGATCCTGTTCCCCAACCTCAAGGACCCGGAGACGGGCTACGTGCGGGTGATGATCGACTACCTGCCTTCGTCGCTCCGCGGGCTCATGGTCGCCGCGTTCGCCGCGGCCTTCATGTCCACGATCGCGACCCAGCTCAACTGGGGCGCGAGCTATCTCGTGAACGATTTCTATCGGCGCTTCCTGCGCCGGCAAGACAGCGAGGCGCACTACGTCCTGGTGTCGCGAGTCGTGACGGGCGTGCTCACCGTGGTCTCGGCCGCGGTGGCCTTCCGCATCGAGTCGATCGGCGGTGCCTGGAAGCTGCTGATCATCACGGGGGCCGGGACCGGGGCCGTGCTGCTGCTGCGCTGGTACTGGTGGCGCATCAATGCCTGGAGTGAAATCTCGGCGATGATCGCGGCGTTCGTGGTGTCGGTCCTCTTGCAGACCGTGTGGGGGCTCGACAGCGATCGGCCCCTCGACTTCGCGCACATCGTGCTCATCACGGTGGCCGTCACGACCGTGGTCTGGCTCGCCGTCACGTTCCTCACGCGGCCCGAATCGGAGTCGACGCTCGTCGCGTTCTATCGTCGCACCCGGCCGTCGCGGATGGGGTGGGGGCCCATCGCCGCGCGGGCGCCCGACGTCCGGCCGTCGAGCGACGGGCTCGCCAACCTGCTCGACTGGGTGGCCGGGTGCGTGCTGGTGTACGGCGCCCTGTTCGGCGTGGGCAAGCTGCTGCTGCACGAAACGCTGCCGGGCCTGCTGCTGCTCGCGCTCAGCGGCCTCGCCGGCGGCGTCATCTACCGTGACCTGTCGCGGCGCGGCTGGGAAACGGTCGTGGAGTGACAGGGGGGGCCCGCTAGAGCTCGGGGTGCGTGAGCGCGTCGGCTACGAGGTCCGCCAGCTGCGAGCGGACGTGCAGGATCGCGAGGTTGGCGCGGGTGGGGTTGACGCGGTTCGTGAGCAGGATGATGAACAGGTCGCGCTCCGGGTCCATCCACATGGACGTCCCCGTGTACCCCGTGTGGCCGAACGCGCGGCGCGACAACTTGGTCCCGGCGCTCGAGTACCCGGAGTCCGACGGTGTGTCCCAGCCGAGGGCGCGCGTCGAGCCCGCCGGAAGGTTCTGACGGGCCGTGAACGCCGCGACCGTCTCGGCGCGGATCAGCTGCAGCGTGTCCCACGCCCCACCGTTCAAGAGCATCGCGGCGAAGCGGGAGAGGTCGAGGGCGTTCGAGAACAGCCCGGCGTTTCCCGAGACTCCGCCCAGCCGTGCCGCGCTCTCGTCGTGCACCTCGCCCACGAGCAGGCGATGACGGAACATGGTGTCGTTCTCGGTCGGCGCGATGCGATCCCGCCACGCCGCCGGGGGCAGGAACCGGGTCGAGGGCATGGCCAGCGGTCCGAACACGCGCCTGGCGAGGAAGCGGTCGAATGGCTCACCGGCGAGCCGCTCGACCACCTGCATCAGGACGATGGCGCTCAAGTCGGAGTAGCGGTACGTCACGCCGGGCGGGGAGAGCAGGGTGGTCGTGTCCACGGCGTGGAGCGCCGCGGCGCGCGTCGCCGTCGAATCGTACAGCGGTAGGTCGGGGACCAAGCCGGCGGAATGGGTGAGCAAGTGGCGGATCGTCACGCGGTCCTTCATCGCCCCGGCAAACTCGGGCACATAGAGCTGTACCGGCGCATCGAGCGCGAGCTTCCCCTCATCCACCAGCACCATGCACGCGGTCGTCAGGGCGACGACCTTGGTGAGCGAGGCGAGATCGTAGATCGTGCCCGCTTGCACCGGCCGGTGGTCGTTCACGCCGTAGACCCCCACGGGCGCGAGCAGCGCCAGGCGGCCGTGTCGACCGACCGCTAAGACCGCGCCTGGAAAGGCACCGCTGTCGGCTTCGGCCCTGAGGTAGCCGACTACGCCTGTCAGGCGTGTGCCGTCGAAGCCGAGGGATGCCGGTGCGGCGGCCGGGATGGCGGCGCTCACCGGGACCGGCGGTGCCGCCGAGCCCCGGCAGGCGGCGAGCCCTCCGACCCAGACGACCGTCAGTGCGGCGCGCAGCGTCACGGCTGTGCGTCGGGGATCACGACTCCCCACCCGAGCGGATAGGCCGGGGGGATCCGGATCGGGAGGTGTCCGGTGATCGGGACCCTGCCGAGCAGGGCAAGCGCGACGGCACGCTCCGATGCCCGCACGCCGCTCCAGGCCACGAGATAGGACTTCACCGCGGGCGCCTGAGTCAACAGGTACGGGCTGCCGAGCGAGACGAGGACCGTGGGGCGCGTGGAATCGGTGGCGGTGATCAGGGCCGCGAGCGAATCGGGGAGAGCGATGGTGCCGCGGCCGGAGAGGGGGCGCACGTTGGCGGCGAACACCGTCCCCGGCGCCCGCGCGATCACGGCGCGTGCGGAATCGTAGGAGAGCGTGCCCGACATCGGCCACAAGCGGAAGTACTCGACCGTGTCGCCGCCCTGGCGCAGCAGCTGAGCCATGGTCTGCCCCACGCCCGCGTTGTTCTCGTCGGCGTAGGCGATCAGCGCGAGGCGGCTGCGGTGCGCGCGCAGCGCGTGCAGCCGTCCTGCCACGTCCCGCACCAGCGTCAGGGCGCGCACTGCGACGTCGTCCGCCTGGTCCTGAAAACGCCTGGCGCCGACCACGCGCATGATCGAATCGAGCGACACCGTGCGCCCCTGGAACAGTCCGAGCCGACGCTTGATCTCGAGCACGCGGCGCACCGATTGCTCGAGCCGCTGCGGCGTGATCCGGCCCGTCGCTACGGCCGTCGTCATGGCGGCGATCGCGGAATCGGGATCGGCCGGCATCAGCAGCAGGTCGGAGCCCGCGAGAAACGCCCGCACGGTGGCCTCTCCGGCGCCGTATTTCGCCACGATGGCGCCCATCATCAGCGCATCGGTCACCACGAGGCCCGGGAAGCGCAGCGAGTCCCGGAGCAGGCCGGTCAGCACCGCCGGCGAGAGGGTGCCCGGCTCATCCGAGCCGGTGAAGGCGGGAAACGCGATGTGCGCGCTCATCACCACATCCGCCCCAGCGGCGATGCCCGCGCGGAACGGCACGAGCTCGAGCGAGTCGAGCCGGGCGTACCCCGACGCGATTAACGGGAGACCGATGTGCGAGTCGATCTCCGTATCGCCGTGGCCGGGAAAGTGCTTGAGCGTGGCGAGCATGCCGTGGTCGTGCAGCCCGCGGACGTACTCGGCCACGAGACGCGACACGGTGCGCGGGTCCTCCCCGAACGAGCGGGTGTTGATGATCGGGTTGGCGGGATTGTTGTTGACGTCCGCGTCGGGCGCGAAATTGACGTGGATGCCGACCGCCCGGCCTTCGACGGCGGCGGCCGCCCCGATGGTGTAGGCATCCCGCGGGTCACCGGTGGCGCCGACCGCCATGATCTGCGGGAAGGCCGTGGCGCCCACCACCCGCATCGCGGCGCCCCATTCGAGATCCGCCGAGACGAGCAGGGGCAGGCGGGAGCGTCGCTGCAGGGCGTTCAACTTGGCCGCGATGTCGAACGGCGACCCCACGGAGATGATCAGGCCGCCCACCTCGAGGGAGTCGACCCAGCGCGCCGCGACCTGAAAGAGCGAATCGTCCAGGGCGGTGTAGCTTCCCAGGAGCCAGGGAACGACGAGCTGGCCCACGCGCTGCCGCACCGTGAGCGCGGCGAAGACGGAGTCGACGGAGACCGTCCGGGCGGAGGCCGAGGACTGGGGGGCGGGTGGGGCGGTCCCCTGCACGGCGTGTCCGCTGGCACAGCCGAGCACTGTCGCAACGATCAGGAGTCTATGCGCCCGCATTCTCTCTCGCTCTTGCTGGGGCTGGTGTGCGCTGCACCCGCGGCCGCGCAGGTGCGGCCGGGGATCGACGTGCTGCTCTCGGATTCGATCGGGCTCGTG
>QHTP01000102.1 GCA_003220855.1 Gemmatimonadota bacterium | reverse complement strand
GACCACGATCGCGCCGTGGTCGTCGGGACACCGACGTTCGGTAAGGGGCTGGTGCAGTCGCTCTGGCAGCTCACGCCCGAGACGGCCCTCAAGCTGACCACCGCTCGCTGGTACACGCCCAGCGGGCGCACCATCCAGCGCAAGAGCAAGAACGAGGACGACCAGCTGGCGCAGGCCGAGGCGGCGGAGCTCGGGCGCGACACGACGAAGGTCGACTCGTCGTTGGTGTTCCACACCGATCACGGGCGCACCGTGCTGGGCGGCGGCGGGATCCGACCGGACCTGTTCATCAAGCCCGATACGTTCACCACCGCCGAGCGCGTGTTCCTGAAGGCGCTGGGAAATAAGATCCTGACGTACCAGGACGTACGGGCCAGTTATGAGCTCGAGGTCAAGGGCTCCGGGCGGGTGAAGAGCCCGACGTTCAGCGTCACGCCCGACATGGTGGACGAGGTGGTGCGGCGGTTGCGCACCCGCGGCGTCGTGGTGCCTGACAGTGTGCTGGCGGGCGCTCGCACGCTGATCGCGGACGATCTCGGCAATGAGATCACGCGGTACGTATTCGGCCGGCCCTCCGAGGTCAGGCGGAGGATGGACGAGGACCGCCAGGTGCAGGCGGCGCTGGCGCTGGCGCGTCGGGCCAAATCACCCCAGGATCTGCTTTCGCTCGCCGCCGCCCAGGCGCCGGCACCCCCCCCGCGCAACTGAACCGCTCGGTCGGCATCATCGGGCCGGGCCGGGCGGGGGTGGGGCTCGGGCTCGCGCTGGCCGAGGCCGGCTACGCGGTGCAGTTGCATGGCCGCAGCAAGAAGGCCGTGCCGCGGCCGCTCACCCTGAGCGTCAGCCCCGGCGACGAGGCGCCTCCCTGGATCGCCCGACCGGCCGTCGTCATCCTCGCCGTGCGCGACGACGCGATTCGCCCGCTTGCCGGCACCCTCGCCGACGCCGGCGCGGTCGGTGCCCACCAGGTGGTGCTCCACCTGTCCGGGGTGCACGGTCAGGAGGCGCTGGGGCCCCTGGTCGGGTCACGCGCCGCGCTGGGCTCGCTCCACCCGCTCCAGACCATCTCCGAGCCGGAGCGCGCCGCGGAGCGCTTGAAAGGCGCGTGGGCCGCGGTGGAAGGCATGCCGCGCGCCGTCGAAGCCGCGGAGCGGCTGGCGCAGGACATCGGCCTGCGCCCGTTCCGGATTCCGTCCCAGGCCAAGCCGATATACCACGCCGGCGCCGTCTTCGCGTCGAACTACTTCGTGGTGGTGGAAGCCGTGGCGCAGCGCCTGCTGCGGCACGCCGGGCTCACGGACGCCGAAGCCTGGCAGGCACTGCGGCCGCTGGTGGAAGGCACGCTCGAGAATCTGGGGCGACTCGGGCCGTTGGGCGCGCTCACGGGCCCAGTAGCCCGGGGCGACGAAGCGACCATTCGCCGCCACGTCGAGGCCCTCACGCAGGACGACGCGGCGTTGTACCGAGTCTTGGGGCGGGCCGCGCTCGAGCTGGCGCAGAAGCGGGGGATGGACGAGGGCACGGCGGCGCGGATCGCCGCGGCGCTGGCGACAGACCTGCCGCCCGTGATTCGGAAGGCGTAGGTCTACCGAGAAATATCATTAAACATCATCAAAATTGACAAAACAGCAGTACCTTGGTAGCTTGGGCCGCAAACCCCAAAGGCTGGGCCGTGGCCACCGATCAGCCGATCACGAGCTATTCCGCGTTCCTCAGGGCGCTGCTGAGCGATCGAGAACGGTTCTTCGAGGAGGTCGTCGACGGCGTCGCGCTCGGTAGCAAGCTGCGCGACGCGGTCGTCACGATCATCACGCTGTCCGGCTTCTTCGGCCTGGTCGCGGGCGCCTATTCGGGGCCCGCGCAGGCGGTCTCGGCGGCCGTCAAGCTGCCGTTCCTGTTCTTCGCGACGTTCGGGGTCTGCTTTCCCGCGTTCTTCGTCGTGCAGGTCCTCGTCGGGTCGCGCTTGCGCCTCCTGCAGGTGGCCGTGCTCGTGTTCGGCGCGCTGGCGCTCACGTGCGTGCTCCTCGCTGCGTTCGTGCCCATCACCGCATTCTTTCTCGTCACGGGTGCGAATTACTACTTCCAGCACCTCCTGAACATCGTCCTCGCGGGAGTGGCCGGGCTGTTCGGCATGTACGCCCTGCATGAGGGGCTGAGTGTGGTGTGCGAGAAGCGCGGCGTCTATCCCCGCAAGGCGCTCACCATCATGCGCGCCTGGGCGCTGTTGTTCGGATTCGTCGGCATCCAGCTGGCCTGGACGCTTCGTCCGTTTCTCGGGGATCGCAACGAGCCCTTCCGGGTGTTCGGCACGTACCGGGGGAATTTCTACGCGGCGATCATCTACGCCGTGAACCAGTTGATGCAAGGAGACGCGAAGCCCGCGGCGCTACCGGCCAAGCACGACAGCCTCGCCCGGTTTCGCGGTCTCCCCTTTTCGCCGATCGACACGGTCGCCGACTCCTCGCATCACCGCGAGCGCCAGTGACACGGAACGGCGACGAGTCTCATGGACACTCTCCGGACAACGAGATCTTGACCATCGAGGAGGTCGCCGCCTATCTGCGGCTCACGCCGCAGACGATCTACAAGTGGGCCCAGGAGAAACGCATTCCGGCCGCGAAGCTGGGAAAAGAGTGGCGGTTTCGGAAGAGCATCCTCGACCACTGGTTGGACGAGCAGATTCTGAGCAGCGAATCGGGTTTCGAGTACTTGAAGCGCGAGGAGTAGGGTGGCCTGGGCGCGCCACAGGGCGATTCTGCTGGTGTCGGGCGTTTGTTCTGTTGCTAGCGGCCAGCTGCCGCGCGGCGGCCCCCTTCGCCTGGTCCTCGGCTTCGGTGTCGATACCGCGCGAGCGCCGAACCGCGAGGTCTTCGCACTCTTCCAAGCTTATCTCGCCCATCGCGCCGATACGCTCACACCCAATCCCTACTGGTCGGCGGCCGAGCAGAAGCGATGGCGGGTCTTCGATTTCGTGAGCGGATACGTCTACCAGGGGTTTTCCCATTTCACGGTGGTCCACCTCGCTCCGGCAGTCGGTCTCGACAGCACGTTCCTGATCCGGACGCTGGTGTCGGCGGTGGATGACTCGACGCGTGCCGTCAGGCCGCTCGCCCTGTACCGGGTGTATGCGATACGCGAAGCGGGGCACTGGGTCCTCGCCAACGCCTTACCACGTCTGACCCGCGCCTGGCGGCATGAGACTCTCGGCCATGTGACGTTCGTGCACCCGCCGGGTCATGGGTTTGCTCGCCAGCGAGCGGAGGCGAGCGCTGCGTTCGTCGACTCACTGGCTCGAGCCTTCGAGCTCCCTGCTCCTGTCAGCATCGACTACTACTTCACCGACGACATGATCGACACGTTCCGGGCGATGGGTTTGGACTTCTTTCCCATCGGCTCGGACACCGTCGGTGGCCGGGTCAACGCCGTCGACGGTCAGGTGTTTGTGGGGTCATCGACGAACGGCGAGGGCTATCGTCACGAGCTCGCCCACGTCGTGCTGCAGCCGCTGGTCGGTCGGGGCTTCACGGCGCCCCCCGTCCTGGAAGGACTCATGACGTGGACGGGTGGATCGGCCGGCCTCGACTTCGCGCACCTGCTGCCCGGACTCAAGGCCTACGTGCAGGCCCACCCACAGCTCACGCTCGAAGCCGCGCTGACGAGTCCGCCTGCTCGCGAGGGGAGCCTCGACGTGCGGTACGATGGTGCGGCCGTGTTGTGCGCGATGCTGTACGAGCAAGGGGGACTCGCGGCGATCCGCGAGCTGGCGAGCGCGGGGCTCGACGTCGACGACGTGCTTCGTACGGCAGCCCGCTTGCTCGGTATTCCGCGCGACCAGCTGGACCGGACTTGGCGGAGCCGCGTGACGGCCTACTGATCGACCACCCGTACTCCGGCCGGGGGCGCAAACGTGAGCTCGCGGCCCGGCACGCCGGCGTTCACACGGATCTGGCGCAGGATCACCGTGCGCCGCTGACCTGACGCCTCGGTGATTTCCAGCCGGCGCACCAGCCCGTCGTCCCGGCTCACCGAGATCGTCGCCTCGCTGTAGGGCTGGTCGCCCGCCTTGGGCACGAGCACCACCACGTCGGCCACGCCTTCCGGGAGCGAGTCCGCGCGGAGGTAGCGCGCCGTGTAGCGGTCCCGTGGATGCTCGACGAACTGTCCGATCAGGTTGGGGCCGGTCGAGCCATACTCCGGAATGCGGGAGCGCAGCACCTGGCCCGGCGTGGTGCTGGGCGTGTACAGCCACAGGAAGCGCCCGTCGGCGACGATGCGGTCGCCTTGGGGGTCGGTAAACCGCATGGCGAAGCGGCTGGGGCGAAGTTGGTACAGCCGGCCGCGCGTCGTGTCGGGCGCGCCGAGCATCGGATTGGCCACGACCTGCGTGAAATCCGCCGAGAGGCTGGTGATGGTCTGATACACGGCGCTGGCGTGGTCGAGCACGGGCCAGGGGTCGGGGGATTGGAGCGCGAGGGCGAACCCGAGAACCAAGAATGCGGAATGCGGAGTGCGGAATGCGGAATGGCGGGGCCGCCTTCCAGCACGAGGACCGTCGTCCGGACCTCGACGGGTGTCCCTCAATTCCGCATTCCGCATTTCACATTCCGCA
>QHTP01000101.1 GCA_003220855.1 Gemmatimonadota bacterium | reverse complement strand
GACCGCGTCCATCCTCGATACCATTCCGGGCCAGGTATTCACCGTCGGCGACAACGTCCTGGGCGGCAGCACGCTCATCCCCGACTTCATCGACTGCTACGACCCCTCGTGGGGGCGGCACAAGGCCCGCACCCGGCCCGCCGTCGGGCACATGGAAGGCTGGAGCCCGGGCTACGCCACCTACGTCCAGTACTTCGGCGCCGCCGCGGGCGATTCGGGGAAGTTCTACTACAGCTACGACCTGGGGTCCTGGCACATCGTGGTGCTCAACAGCAACGCCTCCATGGTCGTCGGGTCACCCCAGGAGCAATGGCTCAAGGCGGACCTGACGACCCACCCCGCCCAGTGCACGCTGGCCATCTGGCACCTGCCGCGCTTCAGTTCCACCTCCAGCAGCGGGCTCCCCGTCGTCAACGACGCCGTGAAGCCGTTGTGGGACGATCTCTATGCGGCCGGGGCGGAGATCGTGCTCAATGCGCACTACGAAGTGTACGAGCGCTTCGCCCCGCAACGCTCCGATGGCACCGCGGATCCCCAGTTGGGCATCCGGCAATTCACCGTCGGCACGGGTGGGATCGGGAGCAACGCCTTCAGCGGCGGTACGCTGGCGAACAGCGAGGTGCATAACACCCAAACCCCGGGCGTGCTGAAACTCACCCTCGGTTCGAACGGGTACGCGTGGCAGTTCATCCCCATCGCCGGGAAGAGCTTCACGGACAGCGGCACCGGGGCCTGCCATTGACCCCGTCGCCACGCCATATCCGCCCACACCGTAGGCGCCGCCCACCTCGACGGGTAGATCGAATGCAGCTTGGACGTGCGAGGACAACATGACCGCAGGCCCAACGAGCTGGCCCGTCTCGTGGATGTTCTGGCATCCCCACCAACAACTATGGAATTTGGCACTGGTCACCGCGGTCGAGCGGGCCATCCCGATATCGGCGGTCCGCAAGCCGATCGTCGGAATGATCATGCTGATCGACACCTTCCTCCTCTTCGCCCGGGCCGTGGCGCGGAGATCATCCGTGCTGGGAGTCACGAAGATCTTCGCCAGGGCGAGAACGCGCGACGACGTTCGCGTCCTTTATCTCGACCTAGGAACTCACAAGGAAGGCGCGGAACTGGCGCTGATGACGGATGTCATCCTGCCGAGAATGTGCGGCGCCTTTGAGGCATTCGGATTTGAAGCCAACCAGGAATCGTTTCGTCAGGTCAATGAAAAGTTCTTCGGAAAAAGACATGTGAGCCTCTTTCACAAGGCGCTCTGCAATGCGGCGCCGCCGCAAGGCAAGATTCGGCTCTATCATGACGGCCGGGGCGGAACCGGGGACTCTCTTTACAGGCCGACCGATTTTTTTGAAGACGTGGAGGCCGTGCGGCTCTCGGACTGGCTGCGCGAAAGGAACATCGTTCTGGAAGACCGGATTTGTCTGTTGCGGATGAACATCGAGGGGGCGGAATACGATGTGCTGCAGGATCTCGTGGAGAGCGGCCTCGCGGCGCACATCCACGGCTATTACGGAATGTGGGATGATATCTCCAAGAGCGATATTCACCGCGACGCCCAATTCCGCGCGTTCCTTTCAAAAAACGGCATTCGCTCGTTCACGTTCAATGGACGCGACGTGAAATGGCGTGTCCGGATGAAATGTATCGAA
The DNA here is from genome assembly GCA_003220855.1 of Gemmatimonadota bacterium. Taxonomy (GTDB): domain Bacteria; phylum Gemmatimonadota; class Gemmatimonadetes; order Gemmatimonadales; family GWC2-71-9; genus AG41. The sequence continues at coordinate 7,723 of QHTP01000101.1, read as the reverse complement.
TACGACATGAGCACCTCCGTCCTGGCCGGGTTGCGCAGGTTGGAACGGAGAGCAGCCGCCGCAGGCGGGCGCGCAGCCCCGACGACATGATCGGTCCGACGGTCGCCCGTGACTAGAAGCCGATCTCCACATTGACACCGTCGCGCCGCAGCTTCCCGAGCAGCCACGCCTGCACCCGGGCGGTGACCTCGACGACGCCGTCCACCTGGGCCTCGCCGAGTACCTCCGAGTCGCGGTGCAGCACTGCCAGCAGCTTGCCATCCCCCAGCGGGACGCGGATCCGGGCGATGGGGCGGAGGGCTTGGGCGGAGGTGCGGAGGACGTCCCGCAACTGCTCCACCCCACCCCCATGCGGAGTGCGGAATGCGGAATGCGGAATGGTGGAGCTGAGCACCGAGTGGGGATACCGCTCTCGGACCAGGGCGAGAAACGGCTCTGGTTCCGGGAGCAAATCGGCCTTGTTGAACACGTAGAGGACCCGCTTGCGGTCGGTGCTGTCCTGGCCATTCCGCATTCCGAATTCCGCATTTCGCATTTCGCGCTCCACCACCTCGACCTGCTCCTCCCAGTTCGCGGCGCCCGCGTCGATCACGTGCAGCAGCAGGTCGGCTTCCCGCGCTTCCTCGAGCGTCGCGCGAAACGAAGCGACCAGATGGTGCGGTAGCTTGCGAATGAACCCCACGGTGTCGGTCAGCCGGAAGCGGTAGCCCCCACCCACATCGACCTCGCGCGTGAGCGTGTCGAGTGTGGCGAACAACCGGTCCTCGACGAAGATCTCGGTCCCCGAGAGGGCCCGCAGCAGACTCGACTTGCCGGCATTGGTGTAGCCGACCAGCGCGGCGCTGGGAAGGTCACGCCGCCCCTGACGCTGGTTGGCGCGATGGTGGGCGACCTCCTCGAGGCGCCGCTTCAGCGTGGAGATCTTGCGCCGGATGACCCGCCGGTCGGTCTCGAGCTGTGTCTCGCCGGGCCCGCGCAGCCCGATGCCGCCGCGGATGCGCGACAGGTGGGTCCACATCCGCGTGAGTCGCGGGAGGAGGTACTCGAGCTGCGCTAGCTCGACCTGCATCTTCGCCTCGGCCGAGCGCGCGCGTGTCGCGAAGATGTCGAGGATCACCTCGGTGCGATCCATCACCCGCACCGCGAGCGCTTTCTCCAGGCTCGACCCCTGCACCGGCGAGAGCGCTTCGTCTAACAACAGCAGCGTCGAGCCCGTCTCCTGAAGTACGCCCTTGAGCTCGTCGACCTTTCCCTGCCCGAGGTAGAACGTGGGGGTGGGGGCCTCGACGCGCTGATGGGTTCGCCCCACCACCTCCGCGCCGGCCGTGTCGGCGAGCCGGCTGAGCTCGTCGAGATGGTCGTCCACCTGGGCCACGTCCGCCGAGCCCTTGCGCGGCGCGCCGACCAGGAACGCGCGCTCGACGGGCGGCTGGATGTCGATGAGTTGTCGGATCTGACCAGGCTCCTCGTAGCGTGCTCGTGAAATCTATTTCAACAGCTTCATCAGCGGCACGTTCCCCTTGCCCGTCAACCCCACCGTCTTGGTCCCCAGCGGCGTGTCCAGGAACACCCGACCCGTCACCGCGTATCCCAGCGCCTGCCTGGTGAGCAGGGCCTTCGCCCCGGCACCCAACCCCGCCCACGCGAATCGCACGGGCACCACCACCCGGCTGTGGTTGGTGGGCGACAGGTCGAGGGGCCGGTCCAGCAGCGCGTCGCCGAAGTGCGTGCCCTCGAGATCGATCCCCACCTCGAGCCGCGTGGAGTGCAGCCGGTAGTCGTTCGGGTTCCACACGTCGAACACCAGATCGAACGTGCCGCCGGTGAGCCCGACGCCGGTGATGTCGATCTCCTGGAGCGTGATGTCGGGCTCGGTGAACGAGAGGCGGCCGAGTGTGGCGCAGGCCCACAGGACTTTCCGCATCCCGTTTGAGCTGCGCCCACCACTCCATCCGCTTCTTGATGTCCTTCTCGAAGCCGAACTCGGTCGGATCGTACCATTTCTGCCCCCGGAGCACCTCCGGCAGGTACTCCTGCGGCACGTAGGCGTCCTCGAAGGCGTGGGCGTACTGATACCCCGCCCCATAGCCCAGATCCTCCATGAGCTTCGTCGGCGCGTTGCGGATGTGCAGCGGCACCGCTGCGGCGGGATGCTGCTGGGCCGCGTCCATCGCCCGGCCGAACGCCACGTACACGCGGTTCGACTTGGGCGCGGTCGCGAGATACACGACCGCTTGAGCGAGGGCGAGCTCTCCCTCGGGCGATCCGAGGAAGTGATAGGCCTCTTTCGCCGCGAGCGCGACGGACAGGGCGCGCGGATCCGCCAGTCCCACGTCCTCGGCGGCAATGCGCACCACCCGGCGGGCCACGTACAGCGGATCCTCGCCCCCCGCGAGCATCCGCGCCAGCCAGTAGAGCGAGCCTTCGACGTCGGATCCGCGCACGGCCTTGTGCAGGGCGGAGATGAGGTTGAAGTGCTGTTCGCCGGATTTGTCGTAGGCGGGGAGGGGCTTCTCGAGCACGGACTGTACCAGCTCGGGGGAAAGGGGAATGGGGAATGGGGAAAGCGTCGACGCGTGCTTGAGGACCGCCTCGAGCGTGTTGAGCGCCCGCCGCGCGTCCCCTTGCGCATGTCGCACCAAGAGTTCCAAAGCCTCTTCAGCCAGCTCGACCTTTCCCCTTTCCCCATTCCCCTTTCCCTCGGCGCGGACCGCCCGGTCGATCACGTCCCGTATGTGGGCGTCGGTGAGGGGCTCGAACACGAATACCCGGCAGCGCGACAGCAGCGGGGCCGTCAGCTCGAAGCTGGGGTTCTCCGTGGTGGCGCCGATCAGCGTGATGACGCCGTTCTCGACCCACGGAAGGAACGCGTCCTGCTGCGCCCGGTTGAAGCGGTGGATCTCGTCGCAGAACAGAATGGTGCCGCGTCCTTCGTACTGGAGGCGCTGCTCCGCCTGCTTGATGATCTCACGCACGCGGGCCACCCCCTCGGTGACCGCGGAGAACGGCTCGAAGTGCCGCTCCGTGTGGTTCGCGATCAGCCGGGCGAGGGTCGTCTTGCCCGAGCCGGGCGGGCCCCAGAAGATGCACGACCCGACGTCGCCGCGACGGATCAGCTCGCCCAGCGCCTTCCCCGGCCCGAGCAGGTGCTCCTGGCCGAGAAAATCCTCGAGGCGCGTCGGCCGCATGCGGGCGGCGAGCGGCTCGGCGGAGCGGGCGAAGAGGGTGGGATCAGACACCGGGGAAAGGGGAATGGGGAAAGGGGAATGGGGACACGCATTTTTTGGCCACGGTCCGCGTCATCTCGGTCGCAGCTTCGGAGCCCGTCGATCGTACTCTGGTGGCATGAAGCAGCTGGCGTCGCTGCAGGCGTGGATCTGCGCAAATGAGCTCGCCCGCTCGGCGTACCGACTCACACTCGAAAAGTCTCTGAGTCGTCATTTCGGGCTCTCCGACCAGATCCGCCGGGCTGCCGTATCGGTCCCCGCCAACATGGTGGAAGGATACGCACTCGGCACGACGATTCAATTCATCCGGTGTCTCCGGATTGCCCTCGGCTCCGCGGCTGAGCTCCACTGTCATCTCGAGATCGCCAGAGACCTGGGTTTGGTCATGCAGAGTGCCGTCGAGCCGGAACTCCATCTTGCTCTACGCGTCGTGCGCCTGCTGGTGGGGCTACTCCGCAAGCTCGGAGCCCGTACACCAACACCTTTCCCCTTTCCCCATTCCCCGTTCCCGATCAGGAAAAGGCATCGAGTAGGGTCTTCGTGACGTAGAACGCCAGGGCTCCGGAAAAAAACGCCGCCGGCAGCCTCCACCCCCGCTTCCCCTGGAACTCGGGCACCAGGTTCGACGCCGCGACGTAGATCGTGACGCCCGCGGACAGCGCCAGTCCGTGCCGCACCAGGAACGAGACCTGGTCCGTGAACACGACCCCCGCGAGCGTCGCGCCGCCCAGCATCGCCGCCGCCGTGATCGCCTGCCCGCGGGAGCGCCCGCCCGCCAGCATCAGGCTCGACACCGTCACGCCCTCCGGCAGCTTGTGAAGGAAGATCGCGATGAACACCATCACGCCCAGCGCCGGCCGCACCAGAAAGGCGCTGGCAATGGCGACGCCGTCGAAAAAGGTGTGCAGCAACAGGCCGACCAGGGCCGAGGTGCCGGCGACCCGGTTGACGGCGTGAGTCTCCTCGCCGAAGTGGAAGTGGGGCGTCAGCGTATGCTGCGTGAGGTGCACCGCGAGATAGCCCGCAAGCACCAGCCCCGAGGCCGCGGGGCCCGAGCGGGCGAACGCTTCGGGGAGCAGCTCCACCAGCGCCACCGCCAGCATGAACCCGGCGCCGAACGCGACGAAGTGCTCGATCAGCGCCAGCTCGCGCGCCGCGCGGCGGGTCACCGCGAGGCCGCCGGCGACGTTGCCCAGCGCCGCCACCAGGGCGTACAGCAGCGCGCTAGACACGGGCGAGCAGCCGTTCCCGCGTGTTGTGCGTGGGGTCTTCCAGCACGTCGGCGAGCAGTCGCGCCAGGGTCTCGCCCACCTCCGGACCGGGTCGCACGCCCGCGGCGATGAGGTCGTCCCCGGTGACGGCGAGGTCTTTGAGGGTCAACGGGTCCTGCGCGGCGCGGATGGACTCGACGACCTTGGGCAGGCGGGAAACGGGAATCGGGAAGCGGGAAAGGTCCAGTCCCGGCAGCAGTGCCAGCAGGTCGTCCGCGTACTCACCTGCCTGCGAGAGCCACTTCCGGACCTCGGGAAGGTGCCTCGGATCGGGATACGTGTCCCGCCATTCCCCAATCGCGCGGGCCCGCTCGATGTCCTTGTTGGAGCTCTTGAGGCGCGTCAAGAGCGAGGCCGGGTCCGACGCGAGAAAGGCGGTCACCAGGACCGGATCGCGCGGCAATTTGTCCACCTTTCCCCTTTCCCCTTTCCCGTTTCCCGGAATCTCCGGCAGCCAGATCCTCGCCGCCCCCACATCGATCCACAGGGCGAGCAGCTTGGAGACCCGGCCCGCCGTCCGAATCCCCTTGAACCACTCCTCCCGCACGCGCTCGGCCGACAGCTGCGACAACCCCTGGGCGTTGGCCTTCGCCGCCTCGAGCGTGGCGCCGTGGATGCGGAACTCGAAGCGCGCGCTGAAGCGCAACGCCCGCAGGATCCGGAGATAGTCCTCCTGGAACCGCCAGTTCGCGTCGCCCACCGAGCGGATCAGCTTCTTGGCCAGGTCCTCGGCACCCTTGAAGGGGTCCCGCCATTCGTGCCGGATCGGATGGTAGGCGATCGCATTGATCGTGAAGTCGCGCCGCGCGAGGTCGTCGGTGAGCGACACGCCGAACTCCACCACGGCGTGCCGGCCGTCGGTGCGGATGTCCCTGCGGAACGTGGTGACCTCGTGCGCCCGGTTGTCCCGATCGAGCACCGCCACGGTGCCGTGCTCGATCCCCACCGGGACCGTGCGCTTGAACAGGCGCCGTACGTCCTCCGGCGGCGCCGCGGTCGTGAGATCGAAGTCGTGGTTCTCGACTCCCAGCAGATTGTCGCGGATCGCGCCGCCCACGCACCATGTTTCGTAGCCGGCCTCTTCGAGCCGCTGTGCGATCTTGAGCACCTCGTCAGGGATCGGGAGGCGGTCGGGGAACTTCATAAGGGACGGATTGCGGAGTGCGGATTGCGGATTGCGGATTGTACATGTGGGGGTCGCGAAGCGAGCGAGCTTTCATTGCCATTCCGCAATCCGCAATCCCCAATCCGCAATTCATTCACCCGCACAGCACACTCCCGCCGTTGACATTGAGGACCTCGCCCGTGATGTGGCGCGCCAGATCGGAGCAGAGAAACACGATCGGGCCGGCGACGTCCTCGGCACTCGCGACCCGCCCCAACGGGATCGTGTCCTCGATCTCCCGCTTCCCCTCTCCCGTATCCCGCCCGTAGGGCTGCGCCGACATCTCTGTATCGACCCACCCGGGCGCCACGCAGTTCACGCCGATCTGGCGCGGGGCGAGCTCAACGGCGAGGGATTTCGTGAGCGCGATGATCGCGCCCTTGGTCGCAGCATAATCCGCGTGGAACGCCTCGCCCCGCTGCCCCGCCGTGGACGAAACGAGCACCACCTTGCCACCGTCGGGCAGCAGCGGCACGCCGGCGCGGCACACGTACAGCACGGCATCCAGATTGGCGCGCATCGTCTGATCCCACTGCGCGTCCGTCATGCGCTCAAGCGGGATCTCGCCGGGAGGCCAGATGCCGTGATTCACGATCAGCAGGTCGAGTCCACCGAGGGCCCGCGCCGCCTCAGCGACCGCCCGCTCTGCCGCGGCCGGATCTCCCAGGTCGCCCCCGACCGCGACCGCCTGCTGCCGCCCTGCGCCCCCCGCTAGCGCCCTCACGGCGCCCGCTTCCCCGAGAGGTCTATCACCGCTCCGCCTCGAAACGCGGAAGTGCGAACGCGGAACGCGGAACAGCAATGGGAGGTCGCTTGCGGCGGCGACGCTCGCCTCTCTGTTCCGCGTTCCGACTTCCGCGTTCCGCGTTCATGCCTTCAGGCGTTCTTCCACGATCTCACATATCACGTGCTCGACCGCGAGATGCAGCTCCTGGATATGCGACGTCTCATCGGCCGGGATGACGAGGGAGTCGTCGACCAGTGGTCGTACGGCGCCGCCGCCCTTGCCGAGCAGCGCGACCACGCGGACGCCCTTGGCGCGCGCCGCCTGGGCCGCGCGCACCACGTTCGCGCTCTCGCCACTGGTCGAGTGCAACACCAGCAGGTCGCCGGGCCGCACCAGCGCCTCCACCTGCCGCGCGAAGATCGCCTCGAACCCGAGATCGTTGCCGCACGCCGTGAGCAGCGAGGTGTCGGTGGTCAACGCGACCGCCGGGAGGGCGCGCCGGGTCTGCCCGTACCGGACGACGTACTCGGCGGCGAGGTGCTGGGCGTCGGCGGCGCTGCCGCCGTTTCCCGCGAACCACAGCGTGCCACCGCCGCGCAGCGTGTCGACGTAGAGAGCGGCCAGTCGCGCGATGTCGGCGGCATGCTGCTCCGCTACGCGCGAGGCGAGCGCCGCCAAGCCGGCGAGGGCGGCCCGCGCCTGCTCCGCGGGGGTCACCCGGCGGCCGCCCGCACCAGCGCTGGCAGATCGGCGTCCGGCCCCTCCCCTCCCCCGGCGCCCCGCTCCTCCAGCGCCGTCCCCACCACCACGAAGTCCGCGCCCGCCCGTCGGGCCGCACGCACCTGCTCGGGGCTCCGGATCCCGCCGCCCACGAACAGCGTGAGGCCCGGCACCCCCTCGCGGCACGCACGGATCACCTCGGCCGACACCGGTCGGGGGGCGCCGCTCCCCGCGTCCAGATAGATCGCCTGCATGCCGATGAGCCGCGCCGCCGTCGCGTGCGCCCGCGCCAGCTCCGGCTTGTCGGCGGGGAGCGGGCGCGTCTGGCTCACGGCTTCGACGCTGGTCACGCGTCCCCCGTCGACCAGGATGTAGCCGGTCGAGAGCGTGGGCACGGCGTGGCGCGTGAGGAAGGGTACGGCCCGCACGTGCTCTTCGATCAGGTACTGCGGGTTACGCCCGGATACGAGAGAAAGGAAGAGGATCAGATCGACTTCGCTCGTGAGCTGCAGCGCGGAGCCCGGGAACAGCGCCACGGGCAGCCCCGCGGCCGCGTGCCGGATCGCGCGCGCCACCAGCTCCGTGTCCTGCGTGCCGTCGAAGGACGAGCCGA
>QHTP01000100.1 GCA_003220855.1 Gemmatimonadota bacterium | reverse complement strand
AACGTGTGCCGCAGCGTGTGCGGCGTGACGCGCTTGGTCAGCCCCGCGAGCCGGGCGGCGCGCGTGATGATACCCCAGGCCCCGACGCGCGACAGGGGCGTGCCGCGGGCATTGAGAAACACGATCCCCCGCCCTTTGCCCCGGTCGAATCGCGGTCGGATCTCGCGCACGTACAACGCCACCGCGCCCAGGGCGCGACGGCCCAACGGGACGACGCGCTCCTTCGAGCCCTTGCCGAAGATCCGGGCCACGCCGTCCTCGTACAGCACGTCCTGCAGCCCGAGCCCGACCAGCTCGGAGACGCGCGCCCCGGTCGCATACGCGAACTCGAGCACGGCCCGATCGCGGATGGCGAGCGGCTCGTCGGTATTGGGCGCGCCCAGCAGGCGCTCGACCTCCGGGACCGACAGCACTGTGGGGAGCCGGCGCCACTGACTGGGACGCTCGAGCCGCTCGCTCGGGTCGCGCGCGGCTTGGCCCTCGCCCACGAGAAACCGATAATACGTCCGGACGGCGGAGATCTGACGGCGGATGGTCGCGGGCGCGAGGCCCAGGTCCTTGAGGGCGTACACGAACTCGCGCAACTGGACGCTGGTCACGTCCTCCGGGTGGTGGGCGCCCTTTCCCGCGGCGTAGCCCACGAGGCGGCGGACGTCCCGCACATAGTTGCTCACCGTGTGCGGGCTGGTCCCGGCTTCGAAGGCGAGATAGTCGCGGAACTGCTCCACGCGAAACGCCCGCTCGAGCTCGCCCGCCGTCACAACCACCGGCGCACCCGCGTCCGGTAGGCGCGATACTCGGCTCCGAACTTGCGCTCGAGATAGGCTTCCTCGGGGGCGATCACCCAGCCCTGCACCAGGACGATCACCGCCGGGAACAAGGCGAATGGCCAGACCGAGTTCACCAGCAGCGCGGCCCCGAGGTAGCAGCAGCTGAGGCCTACGTACATCGGGTTGCGCGTGAACCGGTAGGGGCCGTGCAGCACCAGCGCCGTGGTCGGTCGCGTGGGGTTGGGCGTGGTTCCGGCACGACGGAACAGCCACACCGCGCTGGCTGCGAGCAGGACCCCTGCCGCGACGAGACCCCATCCCACCAGCCGCGCGAGCGGCGGTACGTCGCCCCACAGGCGGAGCGGCACGAAGCGGTGCACGGCGTAGCCCGCCAGGAACAGGCCCGCGTAGATGAGCGGCGGCGGGACGCGGACGCCGGACGTGTCGGACGACGGGCTCGTCATGGCGGCTCTCCGTGGTCGAGCGATTACCGTTTCAGGCGGCGGGCAACCCGGACGCCCAAAAATACGAAAAGGAATATGAGAGCGCCGAGCGCCACCACGCCAAGCGCCCGGTTCACATGCGACAAGAGCGATACGACGGCGTCGAAATTCGTGCCCAGAGCGGTCACGGACAGCGTCAGGGCTCCGTACCACAGCCCCGAGGCGAGGGCGAGCGGGACGAGGGCCCGCGGGGCGGACAGACCGGCCAGCCCCGCGAAGGGGGGCACCACGGCCCGCCAGACGGGCAACAGCCGGGACAGGAAGATTCCGTAAGCGCCGTGACGGTGATACTGCGCCTCGATGTGCGCGAGCACGGCTGCCGGAAGCAGCCGCCGACCCGCCGGCCGCGTGAAGAAATCGCGCCCGAACCGCCGCGCCAGCCAGTACACGGCCGCGCCGCCGGCCACGTTGGCGCTCCACGTGACCCCGAAGACCACGCCGGCGTGGAGCGTCCCTCGGCCGGCGAGAAACGCGCCCAGGGCCACCGTGCTGTCCGCCGGCACGAGGGGAAAGACGTTCTCGAGCGCCGCCAGCACGCCGATCAGCGTGTACAGGAGGCCCGGCGGGAGGTCCTGGAGGAACGCGAGGAGGTCGGTCAGGCCGGGCCTACTGGAGCAGCACCACGGCGATCACGGCGACTCCCTCACCCCGCCCGATCCATCCCATGCCTTCGTTGGTCTTGGCCTTGACGGACACGGTCGAATACCCGGCCACCAGCGCCGCGGCGAGCTTTTCGCGCATGCCGTCGACGTAGGGCGCGAGGCGGGGTCGCTCCATGATCACCGTGATGTCCGCGCTGACGAAGCTGAGACCCGCTTCGACCACTCGCAGATAGGCGCGCTTGAGCAGATCGAGGGAGTCGGCGTCCTTCCAGCGCGGGTTCGTCGGCGGGAACATGGTCCCGATGTCCCCCAGGCCCGCCGCGCCGAGAATCGCGTCGGTCAAGGCGTGCGCGACCGCATCGGCGTCGGAGTGTCCGTCGAGCCCGCGCGGGTGGGGGATCTCGACGCCCCCGAGGATGAGCTTCCGGCCTTCCCCGTCAGCGAATCGGTGCGAGTCGTAGCCGACGCCGACCCGCATGTCAGACCTTGAGGATGCGGACCGCCAGGTGGGCGGCGTTCTTGGCGTTGTCGATGCCGACGCACGCGACCGGGACGCCCCCCGGCACCTGCGCCGTGGCGAGCAGCGCGTCCAGGCCGTTGAGGGCGCCGACCGCGAACGGCACGCCGATCACGGGGAGATCCGTGAGCGATGCGGCGAAGCCCGGCAGGGCCGCGGACAGCCCGGCGCCTGCGATGATCACCTTGAAGCCCTGACCCCTGGCCCCCGACACCAGTTTCGTCGTCTGCTCGGGCTGGCGGTGCGCGGAGGAGACATGGAACTCATAGGTCACGCCTGCCTGCGTCAGGATGTCGAAGGCGGGCTCGATGCGGGGTTTGTCGTTTTCGGAGCCGACGAGGATCAGCACGTCGGCCACGTCAGGCCGCCTCGTCGATGAGACGGTAGTCCTGACGGCGCTGGCGGGGAGTGTATCCCGCATCCGCGATCAAGCGCCGCATCTCGGGCAGGGTCATGCGCCACGTGGTGCCCGCGGCGGACACGACGTTCTCCTCCATCATCAGGGAGCCGAAGTCGTTGGCCCCGAACCGCAGCGCCACCTGACCGATCTTCGGACCCATGGTCACCCACGACGCCTGGATGTTGGGCACGTTGTCGAGCACGATCCGCGCGATCGCCTGGGTGCGCAGGTACGTGACGGCGTCGGTCTTGCCGAGGTGCTCGAGCTCGGTATGCTCTGGCTGCAGCGGCCAGCAAATGAACGCGGTGAACCCGCCGGTCCGGGCCTGCACCTCGCGCACTCGGAACAGGTGCTCGATGCGATCGGCGAGGGTCTCGCCCAGGCCGAACATCATGGTGACGGACGTCCTGAGCCCCCGCCGGTGGGCCGTCTCCATCACCTCGAGCCAGCGATCGGCACCCGCCTTCTTGCGGGCCACCCGGTCGCGGACCTCCTGCACCAGGATTTCGCCGCCCCCGCCGGGAATGGAGTCGAGCCCCGCAGCCACGAGCTCGCGGATCACCTCGTCGATGGTCATGCCGAAGCGACCCGCGAAGAAATCGACCTCCGAGGGCGAAAACCCGTGGATATGGATCGGGTGGTGCTGCTTGATGTAGCGCAGCAGGTCCAAGTACCACGCGAACGGGATGTAGGGATTGTGGCCGCCCTGGATCAGGATCTGCACGCCGCCGAGCGCCTTGAGCTCGTCGATCTTGCGGCCGATCTCCTCGAACGACAGGACGTAGCCCTCGGTGTGCTTGGGTCGCCGGTAAAACGCGCAGAACTTGCAGTCGGCGACGCACACGTTCGTGTAATTGATGTTGCGGTCGATAATGTAGCTGACCACGTTCCCCGGGTGCAGCGTCCAGCGCGCCCGGTCGGCGAGCGCGCCCAGCTCGAGCAGCGGCGCCCGCTCGTACAGCTCCACGACGTCGCGGAATTCGGGCGTCGTGCGGTCGAGCGGCATCAGGCCACCTCGAGGTAGCGGAGCGACGATGCGGGGGCGAGCCCGTGCGCGGCCAGCCGGCGGAAGAACGTCGCCAGGCCGGCCAGATGCCGCTCGGTGAACGCGTAGTCGAGCCCCGCGAAGTACTCCCGGCATTCGTCCGTCGGCACGCCCGAGACGCGGTGCGCCTCGGCGGCCAGCACGTCGAGGTGCGCCAGCCCCCAGTCGCGCGACTGGAGCAGCGCCTCGTGCACGCGATCCGCTGCCGCCCGGTCCACGACGCGCCGGGCGGCCCACACGGCGAACACGAAGGGCAGCCCGGTCCAGCGCTTCCACGCGTCTCCCAGGTCTACCTGATGGGGGTACGCGTGCCGCGCGGCGAGGAGCAGCGCCGCGTCGCCGATCACCAGCACGGCGTCGTGCGGCAGACGGCCCAAGGCGTCCAAGTCGGGCGCCTCGGCGCGGGCCTGCGCGTAGCGCGGCCGCACGCGCCAGACGTCGCGGCACAAGAGCTCGAGCAGCGCCACTGCGGTGCGCGACGAGGCTGTGAGCAGCACCGTGCGCCCGTCCAGCGTGTCGACGGGAACCTTGCTGAACAGCGCCACGCTCCGGACGGGTCCGTCGCTCGTGATTCCGATCCGGGGGAGGAGCCGCAGCAGGCCGGCGTTGCGGGCGAACTCCACGGCGCTGATCACGCTCAGGTCGAGCTCCCCGGCCACCAACAGATCGTTGAGCTCGGCGGGCGTGCCCGTGACGAGCCCGGCCGGGACGCGCACGACCCCGCGGTCGATGGCGCCGTAGACCGGGAAGCAGTTGATGTAGCCGATCCGGCCGAGTCTCATTCAGCCCCGTCCACGGCGGAGACGACCGGCAGCCCGCGCTCACCCCGGGCGCGAGCCCGGGGACGATGGGAGATCGCGAAGGTC
>QHTP01000099.1 GCA_003220855.1 Gemmatimonadota bacterium | reverse complement strand
GACAGCAGCAGGGCGACGAGCAGCAGCGCGAGGGACGCCAGGGTGATGGCTCTCCCGAGCTCGTACAGCTTCGAGCGGAACGTCAGCTCCACCGTGCGGGCGCCCGCGGGCAGCGCGACGGTGATGAGGCTGTAGTCGCCCCGCAGCAACTGACCGCGCTGCCCGTCGACCGCGACCTGCCAGTCGGGATACCAGTTCTCGGCGACGACGAGATAGCTCGGCTTCGGGGGCGCGGGGTCGAGCGTGACGGTCATGCGTCCCGGCTGCCAGGCGGTCACGGTGGCGCGCGACGGGCTGGGCGGGGGCATCTCCTTCAACGGCTCCGGCGTCACCGGCTGATCGTTGGGAAAGAGCACGATCCTGGAGAAGTCCATGCGAGGATCGACGAGGGTCGGGACGACGGTCGTCGAGTCCGTCTTGATGGCGCCCGCGACGACGCGAGCGTACGGTGCCGGCGTCAGCCGCTCGAACAGATTGGCGCGACCCCCATCGAACGTCGCCACGGAATCCATGACCCGCCGGAACCCCGGGATCGAATCGACGGTGCGGCCACCCGCGGGCAGGATCGCGTAGCGCACCGCCCACAGGTCCCACAGCGGCAGGACACCCAGGTTTCTCCAGCCATTCTCGCGGTCCCACAGGTCGTCGTAATACCGCAACTCGTTGCCGTGGTACCCGAACAGCTCGGGGATGTCGAACGCCATCAACGAGGAGCCGGGATAGACCCCTCCTCGAGGAAGGTTGAGGACGCGGAACGGCGGCGGCGTCGCGGCGACGCGGTCGATCAGGGCGTCTCGACCATATGGCCTGGTGTAGCCCCAGAACGACCGCGCGTTGAGCCAGAGGTCGGTGCCCACGATCAGGATGAGGGCCAGCGCGCCCAGCCGCGGCGTCAGCCGGCCCTGCGCGGGACCCAGCACCGCGGCGACCGCTGCCAGAGCCAGTCCGCTCGTCGCGGCACCCCACAGGATCGCGGCCTCACCGGCGCGCGCCGCCGCCGCCTTGTCTCCCGCGAGAGCCTCGGCGATATGGCCGAACACTCCTGCGGCGCCGAGCAGGGCCACGATCCCCCCGATGATCAAGGCGGGTGTCATGACGCGCCTTCCCGCTCCCTTGAGGGCGCGCTCGACGCCCAGGCCCGCGAACATGGCCGTGACGAGGGCCACCACGTAGAAGGCCATTCCCGGGGCCCGCGTCTTCTTGACCAGAGGCATGAGTGCCCACCACACCCGGTAGAACGGCGTGGCGGCGCCGAGGCTGATCAGCAGAAACAGGAGCCCGATCCCACCCAGCCACACGATCTGCCGCCGGCGCTCGGGCGCCGTGACGCCCAGCGCGGGCAGCGTGCTCGCGAGCACGGCGCTGAGGGCGAGCGGCTCGAGCGGGGGCGTGGCCTTGACCAGGCGACCCAGCCAGGCAGCCGTGGGACGCCACGCCAGCGCGCCGATGGTGACTACGGCTGCCAGGCCCGCCGCCGCGAGACGCAGCACGCGCTCCCCTCCCCCGCTGTCGCGCGACTCCTCGAACGTGAGATAGAGCGCGAACAGCCCCGCGACGATGAGCGAGTAGTACGCGAGCTGGAAGTGGCCGAGCAGAGACAGGGCGGTCGCTGCGGCGAGCAGCACGTAACCGGCCCAGCGGCGCTCGCGCAGCGCCAGCACCAACGCGAGCAACAGCAACGGCAGCATGGTGGAGGCGAACAGTTTGCCGTCGTGTCCCGGGGACGGATACGAGGCGATCAAGCCAGTCAGCTCGTAGGCGAGCCCCCCGACGACCGATCCGGTCCACCCGACCTGCAAGCGCCGCAGCAGCAGGTACGTGAACAGCCCCGCGAGGATGTAGTGCACGAAGAAGCTCAGGTTGCCCGCGGTCGTCACCGGCACCACGAAGCGCAAGAGCCACGTGGGATAGAACACGTCGCCGCTCCCCGCGGCGACAAACGGCAACCCTCCGAAGATCTCCGGATTCCAAAGCGGCAAGTGGCCGCTCCGCTTGAACCACTCGGCGCTCCATGCGTGGAACGAAAAGCCTGCGGTGTACTGATCGCTGCTCACGGGATTCGCGAGCCACATCCCGGTGAGCATGGGCAGCGACAGGATCACCGGCCACAAGGCGAAGGCGACCGTAGCGAGCGCCGTGGGGCGTGCCGGTTCGTAGGAAGGCCCCGCAGCGGCGGGCCCTGGATCGCTCACGGAACGGACTCCTGTGGACGGTGGCGCAGCGGAAGGGTGAGGAGCGCGGCGGCCCCTTCCAGGACGGTCAAGAGTACGCGCGATGCAAGGCTCACGGCGAGCGCGCCACCCGAGCCCAGAAACGGCGCGAGGAGGCCGATAAGCACGAGCTCACGCACCCCTACCCCGCCCGGGGCGAACAAGGCCAGCAGGCCGAGGACGTAGCCGAGCGTGAAGGCGGCGACGGCGCTCGTGAGTGGCAGAGGAGCACCCGGCACGAGACCTCGGGCCAGCATCCAGAAGGCCGCGCCGTACGTCCACCAGCTCAGGACGGTGAGCAGCGTGCTGGCGAGCACGGCGCGGAGGGCGAGCGGCTCGAGCGGGGGCGTGGCCTTGACCAGGCGACCCAGCCAGGCAGCCGTGGGACGCCACGCCAGCGCGCCGATGGTGACTACGGCTGCCAGGCCCGCCGCCGCGAGACGCAGCGGCGGGGCGCTATGCGGCGCCGCCGCGGCGACGACCGCCACTCCGCTGCCGAGCGACACGGCCTGGATCACGAAGGCGGATGCGGCCGCCGGACCCGGCTGGACGCCGGCCCGCTGCGCGAGCACCACCAGGCCGGCGACGCTCCACACCTTTCCCGGGACGTAGCGGCCGAGGTTGGCCAGGCTCCAGGTCCGGGCCGCGGCGGCGAAGCCGAGGCGCTGGTGCCACCCAGCCAGGATGCGGCGCCAGGACTCGATCTGCATGACGTAGGTCGCGAACACCGTGAGGGCGGAGGCGACGATCCACGTCGGCGTGACCGTCAGCGCGACGTGGAGCGAGCGGAACTCCGTCCAGTTGCGCGCGATCGAGCGGGCGACGAAGGCCACGACCGCCAGCGTGACGAGGCCCTGAGCGGCCCAGAGCCACCGCCGTGCGTTTGTCAGCTCAGGCCTTGACGAACTTGTAGGCGACTGACCGCGCGAGCATCCACCAGGGCGCCGGAATCGGTGGATAGAAGTACGTGCCGCCCCAAGCCACGAGGCGGAACCCGTTCATCTCGCCCAAGCGGCTGATCGTCTGGCGTGTCCAGCTGTAGATGTGCCCCTGCCTGTCCGGGACGCGGAAGAGATTCCAGATGATCTCCTTCACGTGATAGGGATTGGGCACGGAAACCATCCACACGCCACCGGGCTTCAGGACTCGGTAGATCTCGCCGGCTGTGCTGTACGCCGTGGGCGTGTGCTCGAGGACCTCGACCATGAAGACGTAGTCGAACGAGGCATCGGGAAACGGCAGCCCGCTCGTGATGTCGTGAATCAAGATGTCGGGAGCGGCGAACTCGGGGGCGATGTCGAGTCCCTGATACTTGACGTCGCGCGGCAGGTACTTGCGCAGGTCGCCGTTGCGTGAGCCGATGTCGAGCACCGCGCTGCCGGGGCGTACCTGCGCCAGCTGCATGTGCTTGCGAAACCGCATCCGCTCTTCGCCGGCGTTGCGCCAGTCGTGGCGTTCGCTGTAGAACTTGGTGAGCTCGGGTGACGCCGGAGCGACGCGATTGGCCATGGGTCGGAAAACTACCATGGCTCGAAACCCGTGGAAAGTCGTAGCTTTGGGCAACCTCCATGCGCATCCTCCACCTGGTCACCGCGTTCCCGCGCGCTCCGGACGACGTGATCGTCCCGTGGCTGGTCGAGCTCCTGAAGCGACTCCAGGTCGCCGGACACGAAGTGGAGGTATTCACCTCGTCCTATCGGGGCGCCCCGGACCAGGTGATGAACGGGATTCCCGTGCGCCGATTTCGGTACTTTCCGCGCCGCTGGGAGCGCCTGACGCACGAAGAGGCCGCGCCCGACCGGATGCGGCGGGCGCTCTTGTACCGCGTGATGGCGGTCTGCTTCGTGGTGGCCGGCATGGTCGCGGCCTGGCGGCTGTGCCGGCGCCAGCGCTACGACGTCATCCACGTGCATTGGCCCTTTCCCCTGGCGCTGTTCGGCTGGGCCGCGCAACGGGCTCGCCCTGCCGCCCTCGTCACCACGTTTTACGGAGTGGAGTTACGGTGGGTGAAGACCGCGATGCCGTTTCTCAGCGGG
This sequence comes from Gemmatimonadota bacterium, assembly GCA_003220855.1. Classification (GTDB taxonomy): domain Bacteria; phylum Gemmatimonadota; class Gemmatimonadetes; order Gemmatimonadales; family GWC2-71-9; genus AG41. Next base: position 1,472 of record QHTP01000099.1, on the reverse strand, counting down.
TTCCTGAAGTGGGCTGCGCGGCGCTCCGACCGCGTGGTAGCGATCTCGTCGTACACCGCCGACGAAGTGCGCGAGCTCGTCCAGGTGCCGATCGAGGTGATTCCGTACACGACCAGCTTGCCGACGCCGGCGCCCCGCGCCGGCCACCGGACCGCCGGCGCACCCTTGACGGTGCTGTTCGTGGGCCGGCTCGTCGAGCGCAAGGGCGTGGGCCACCTGGTGGATGCCGCGAGTCGGCTGCTGCCCAGTGTGGACGTCCGGCTGGTGATCGTGGGGGACGGTCCAGAGCGGGCCCGGATCGAGGCCCGGATCCGGGAGCAAGGTCTCGACGGACGGATCGTGGTGCGCGGCCGGGTGTCAGAGGCCGAGCTGCAGGCCGCGTACGCGGCCGCGGACGCGTTCGTGCTGCCGGCCGTGGTGGACCGGCGCGGCGACACCGAGGGGCTGGGGGTCGTGCTGCTCGAGGCGATGAACCACCGCGTGCCCGTGATCGCCAGCGCCATCGGCGGCATCACGGACATCGTGGAAGACGGTGTGTCGGGCTTGCTGGTGCCGCCCGGCGACGCGACGGCGTTGGCGGCCGCCCTGGAGCGACTGGCCCGCGCCCCTGACCTGTCCGTGAGCCTGGGAGACGCAGGGTACCGGCGGCTCCATGAGCGCTTCAGCTGGGAAGCGATCACCCGTCGCTGGGTGGAGGTCTACAACGCGGCGGTTGCGCGCCAGCGCTAGCCGTCGCGCGGCCCTCCGTCCCCGCCGGTCGGCCGGTCCGGCGGTCGCCGCAGCGCCCGCACCTCCTCGCGCACCCCCGCGAGCATCTCGCCCACGAACCCGAAGCCGAACAGCATCAGGCCGGCTAGGACGAGCAGCAGCACCAGATAGAGAAACGCCCGGTTGCCCTGTTGGTACACGTAACGCTCGATCAGCGCGTAGACGGCGACCAGAAAACCGAGGAAGATGAGCGCGGCGCCGGGCACGCCGAAAAAGAGCAGCGGTTTGCGCCCGAACCGGAGCTGGAACCACACCGACATGAGGTCCAGCACGCCCACCGGGATGCGCCCGAGCCCGAACTTCGACTTCCCCGCCCGGCGCGGCAGCAGCGGCACCGGGCGCTCGGCGAGTCGGAACCCCTGTGCCGCGCCGATGACCACCATGAAGCGATGCCAATCGGGCCGGGTGGTGAGGCCGTCCATCACCTCACGCCGGTACGCCTTGACCGAGTTCAAGTCGGTGACCCGGACGCCGAACAACCAACGGCACAGCCCGTTGTAGACCCAGGACACGAAGCGTTTCTCGTAATGTCCCTGCTTGGTACCGGTGACGATGTCGGCCGTGTCGTCGAGGATCGGCTGCACCAGGGAGGGGATGTCGCTGGGCCGGTATTGCAGGTCGGCGGGATAGAACACGAGGACGCGGCCGCGGGCGGCGTCGCCCCCCGACGCCAGGGCGTCGGCGATGCCGCGCTGGCTGCGGTG
>QHTP01000098.1 GCA_003220855.1 Gemmatimonadota bacterium | reverse complement strand
CATGAAGGACGAGACCCACACGCTGCGCGGCAAGTGGTCGACGACGTTCGGAGACCGCTTCGCCAACGAGCTGATCGTCGGGCGCACCACGATCGGGGACAACCGTCCGCCGGTCAGCGACCACCCGCTGATCCTGGTGGGTGGAAACTCCCCGGGCACGTATCTCGCGGCCGGCGCCGAGCGCTTCTCCCACGCGAACTCGCTCGACCAGCGTGTGGTCGAGGTGTCGGACAACGTGACGTTCCCCGCGGGCAGCCACCTGCTCACCCTCGGTACGCACAACGAGTTCATCCACTTCCGCAACGTATTCTTCCCCCTGTCTCTCGGCGTCTGGAACTTTGCGAATCCCGCGGCGCTCGCGGCCGGCACGCCGAACGAGTACGCCAGGGCCCTTCCCGGAACACTCCGCCCCGACGGCCCGGTCGCCGACTTCGACGTGTCTCAGATCGGGTTCTATGCAGAGGACCGGTTCTCGCCCGTTGCCAACCTCACGCTGACCGTGGGCCTGCGGGTCGACGTGCCGTCGCTGCCTGCGCCGGCCTTCAACACGGCGCTCGACACCGGCGTCGTCTTTCCCAGACTGGGAGCAGGCGTGGATACACGCACTTCACCGAGCGGTAACCCCCTCTGGTCGCCGCGGCTGGGGTTCAACTACGACGTGGACGGCCGGCAGCAAACGGTCCTGCGGGGCGGGGTCGGGGTCTTCAGTGGTCGACCGCCGTACGTCTGGGTGTCGAACGCCTACGGCAACACGGGCCTCGAGCAGCAGACGCTATTCTGCAACGGCGCGGCGTCATCGGCGAACAATGGGTCACTCGTGGATACCGTGCCCGCGTTCACGGTGGACCCGAACGCTCAACCCACGACGTGCGGCGGCTCAAACCACGTGGGCCCGAGTGCCGCGGCAAGCTCGATCGTCTTCTACGACCCGACCTTCAAATTTCCGCAAGCGCTGAAGCTGGCCCTTGGCGCGGATCATGCCCTGCCGTGGAACCTGTTCGCGACGGTCGATTTCATCTATACGAAGGCGATCAACCAGTACTACCTCGAGGACATCAATCTGCGCGGGATCCAGGGCGCGTCGGCGGGTGAAGCGGGCCGGCCGTTGTACGGCACCATCAACCCTGCGACCGGCGGGGCGACGGTGCTGCGCGTGACGAACCGAGCCAACGACATCGTCGAGAACAGAAACGTCAGTCAGGATCAGTCGACGTCACTTGCCTTCCAGCTGCAGAAGCGGTTCAGCAATGGCGTCGAGTTCAACGCAGCCTATACGTATTCGCACTCGCTCGACGTGATGTCGATGACGTCGGATATCACGAGCTCGAACTTCCAGTTCGGCGCCCTGGACGGCACGATCGCGAACCGCAACCTGCGCACATCGTCATTCGACCGGCCCCACAAGGTCTCGATCAGCGGAACCGTCAACGTGCCCTTGGGCGGGCGAGTCTCCCTGATCTACAACGGGGTGTCCGGCACGCCGTACACGTACGTCGTCAGTGGCGATGCCAACGCCGACGGCGTGTTCGGCAACGACCTCGTGTACGTGCCGCGGAACCGGGCGGACATGACCATGGACGGCAACGGTGGCGCCGCGGGCGTCGGCACGATCGCGCAGCAGGATTCGGCGTACGGCCTGCTCGACTCGTACATCAACAATGAGCCCTGCCTGCGTGACAACCGCGGTCGGCTCACGCCGCGGAACTCCTGCCGCAACCCCTGGCAGAACTACCTCAACGCGCGCTTGAGTTGGGCGATCCCGACCATTTCCGGTCACACGCTCGAGATCACGGCGGACATGCTCAACGTCCTGAACTTCCTCAATCCCGGTTGGGGACTGATTCGCCAGACGGGTACGGGATTCGAAGAGCAGAACCTCATCCAGCAGACCGGCTACGACGTCGCGAACGGGCGCGGCATCTATGCGCTCGCGATCCCGGTGAAAAACGCCGTCACGCTGAACAGCATCGGGTCGCGCTGGGTCTTCCAGCTGGGCACGCGGTACACCTTCTAGCGGGCGGTAGCAGACGGTAGCGGACGGGAACGGGTCGTCACGCTACCGTCTTCTATCGTCCTCTACGTCCTCGCGTTTCTCCACAGCCACACCCCCGCCGCGCCGAAGATCAGGTTCGGCACCCACGCCGCGAACCCCGGCGGCAACGCCCCGCCCGCCCCGACCGCCTTCGACAGCTGAAACATCAGCAGGTCCACGAAGGTCGTGCCGAGGCAGACCGCGACGCCCCACGCCGTCCCGCTGCGCGGCGTGGAGATCGCGAGCGGCGCCCCGAACAGGGCGATGATGATGCATGCGAACGGCACCGACAGCTTCAGCGACCGCTCCACCTGCAGCTTCTTCGTGTCCGATCCGGAGCGCGACAGCGCATCGACGTAGCGGCCCAGCTCCGCGTAGCGCATCTCGTCGGGGGCCTTGGGCTCCGCCAAGAGGTCGGCGGGCGACTCGCGCAGCGCGGTGCTGCGCAGCGTGTCGAACACGAATGTCGTCTCGCGACCGGGGCCGACCAGGTAGCGCAGCGCGCCCTTGTTGAGGGTCCACCCGCGCTTGGCGCGTCCCGTGTCGTACGCCGCCCGCTGCGCCGCCACCACGATCGTGGGGTAGTCCTCGCCCGTGCCGCCGCGCTCCAGGATCACGTCGCGCATCTCCGCCCCGCTCGAGCGCAGCTCGAGCGAGCGGATGGAATACACCCAGCCCGAGTCCGCCCGGTACACGAAGGGATTGAAGCGTGAGGCGACCTGCCGCACCGCCTTTTCCCCCAACAGCTCGGCCCGCCGGGCCGAGGTCACCGGCGCGAGCTCGGTCAGCCCCAGATCGAGGACCACCGCGGCCAGCGAGGCGGCGAGCAGCGGCCGCACCACCCGGTGAAACGAGATCCCCGAGGCCTTGGCCGCCACGAGCTCCGAATGCCGGCCCAGCGCGCCCACCGTGAACACCACGGCGAACAGCACCGCCACCGGCAGCACGAGCGAGATCGTCTCCGGCAGGAAGAACACGTACGAGTAGGCCAGCCGCGCCTTGGGGATGCCCCGTCCCAAATAGGTCGAAAGCTTGTCGGTCAGGTCGATCACCATCACCAGGAAGGGAAACCCCAGCGCGGCGAGCAGGAACACCTTGGTCCACTCGCGCAGCAGATAGCGATCGAGGGTGCTCACCGCGCGTTGCGCCACGGAGCGCCGATCCACGCCGGCCACAAGTCGCTCCAGTCGCCGCCGTGCGGCGAGTTCCCCGGCTTGCGGATGCGCCACAGGCCGAACAGACCGGCGGTCGCGAAGATCAGGTTGGGTGTCCACATCGCCAAGAACGGCGACACCAGCAGGCGATCTCCCAGCTCTTCGCCCCCAATGAGTCCGATATAGTAGACCGTGAACACCGCGACGCTCACGCCGAGTACGAGCCCGACCCCGCCGCGCTGGAAGCGCAGCGCGATCGGCGCGCCCACCAGCGCGAACACCAGACAGGCGACGGCGATCGCGTACTTCTTGTGGATCTCGACCTCGTACGTCGCGGCCCGCTCGCGCGCCCCGCGCAGCCGCTGCTGCTCGCTCACGCCCGCCCCGGGCGTGATGAGCGCGGCGGCGACGTAGGGCGGCGTCATCGGCGCCACCCCACCCGCCGACGGTGGCAGCGGCCGGGCGCCGGGATGCGGCGGGGGCGACTGTGGCGCGCCGCGCGGGGCCAGGCGCGGCGTCTGCGCGCCCGCCTCCGCCGGCAGGAGCCACGCGGCGAGCCGCTCGAGCGCGCGGCAGTAGGGGCCCGGCCGCCTCGGGTCGCGCGCGCCGGCGGGTATTCTCGGCGGCAGCGGCGCGAGCCCTGCCAGGCGCCGCAGGTCGTTTTCGATCACGAGCCGGGCGTCGCCCGCGGCGCTCTCGACATCGCGCCGCGCCAGGTCCACCTGCTCCTGCATCTCGCAGGTTGACATCTCCCGGTCGCTCTTGTACGTGTCGTTCGCGGTCGGCTGGAAGGTGTTGGCCACGCCCGCGACCCGCATGCGGTTCGTGTTGAAGAAGGTGCGGTTGAACTGCGTCGGGTCGGCGCGACTCACCTCCTCGATGTCGCCGTCCTGGAGTGTGAGGTAGAGGTCGCGCCCTCCGGCGCTGTACGCCATTCGGCCGCTGTCCGCCGTGATGATCCGCCGGCGCTCCGCGTCCGCCAGGTCGTAGATCGTCACGTCCTTCAGCTTGTTCGAGCTCCCGTCGATGCGCGCCGCGCGCAGGAAGAACTGCCCCGCCACGACTTCGTTGATCACCTGCTCCTTGAGCGCCAGCGATGGTTTTTTGCGCTGGATGTCCATCTGCAGGGTCCGCAGCTGGTGGTTGGTGCGGGGCAGCAGCTGATCGTTCCACAGGAACGACAGAAGCGCGATCCCGGCCGCCCCCGCGAGCGCCGGCGCGATCACGCGCCCGACGCTCACGCCCCCGGCCTGCATGGCCGTGATCTCGTTGTCGCCGGCGAGCCGGGTGAACACGTGCAGCACGGCGACCAGCACCGCCATCGGGAGGGTCACCGCCACGATGAAGGGCACCGACAGCAGGAACACCTCGACGATCACGCTGGTGGGCAGGCCCTTGCCGAGCAGGCTCGAGAGCTGTTTCGCGATCTGCTGGATGAGCATCAGCGACGTGAGCGCCGCCAGGGCGAAGCCGAGCGGCGCGACGTGCTGGCGCAGGAGGTAGCGGCTGATAGTGCGCACGATCGGTGGCGCCATTATATTCGGAAGT
>QHTP01000034.1 GCA_003220855.1 Gemmatimonadota bacterium | reverse complement strand
TCATGCTTTCGAGGCGGGCACCGTCAGGTTTGGGTCCAACTTGGGTCAAAGTGAGCGCCTGTCCGGCTCAGGGCAACGCCATCCAGAAGACGACCGCGCCCAGGACGATCCGATAGTACCCGAACGGTGCGAGGCCCCGCCGCTTCAGGTAGCGCAAGAATCCCGAGATCACGCCGAGCGCCACGACGAACGACACGACGAGCCCGATCAGGACGGAGACGCTCCCGGCGTGGGCCATGAGCTCGTGCCGCGCCCTGTAGCCCTCGTACAGCGTGGCCGCGCTGAGGGTGGGAAGCCCCAGGAGGAACGAGAACTCCGCGGCGGTGGCGGTCGAGAGGCCGCGTAGCTGACCGGGGACGATGGTGGCCATGGAGCGCGACGTCCCGGGGATCATCGCGACGCACTGGCCGAGGCCGATCCATAGGCCGTCGAGGGGCGTGACCTCTTCCAGGCCGTCGCGCCACGCCCTGGCACTGCGTTTGCGCCAGGCCTCGACCCCGATCATGACGACGCCGCCGACCACGAACGCGGCGGCGATCGTGACCAGTCCGAAGAGATATCGCAGGATCAGCTTGTGGAGGATCAGTCCGATGACGGCGGTCGGGATGAACCCGGCGGCGATCGCGAGCCACAGCCTGATGGCGATCGGGTCCCGGCGCACCACCCCCGAGAGACGCTGTGCGATAAGCGCCCGATAGTGGACGAGCACCGCGAGAATCGCGCCCAGCTGAATCACGATGTCGAACGACGCGAATCCGGGAACATCGGCGACGCCGAGCCAATGCCCGGCGAGGTCGATGTGCGCGGTCGAGGAGACCGGCAGATACTCGGTGAGGCCCTCGACGGCCCCGAGAATCGCCGCCTGGGCCCAGCTGATCATGCCGCTCATGCGGAGTCTCCCTTGATGAAGCGTGCGCATACGATCGCCGCCACCGCGATCCCGATCAAGGCTCGATTCCCCTCGCTGCACTCGGGCGATACTAGCGGGCATCAGACTCCGATGTCATGCTTGTCACCGAAACGCGACTCTCCTAGGGGAGGCCATATGACGACCACCGTCCTCGACGATCTCAAGCGAGTGTATCAGCGTACCTGGTGGGCGCTCGTGCTGCGCGGGCTGCTGGCGCTGGCGGTGGGCGTGTTCATCTTCGCACGGCCGCTCGACTCCGTCGCGGCCTTCGCGCTCGTGATCGCGTGGTGGGCGCTGTTTGCCGGCGCCGTCGACATCGTGCACGCCGTAGAGATGCGACCGGTCATGACACACTGGTGGGTGTTGTTGCTCTCGGGCCTGGTGGGCGTCGGATTCGGGATCGCTGCGCTCGTCTACTACCCCGTGCTCTCCCTGACCTTCGCGGTCGTATGGGTCGCTTGGTGGCTCATGGTCACCGGCATTCTCGGGATCTCCGCCGCGCTGATGCAACGGAGACTGGGCGTGCAGTGGGGCTGGATCGCGGCGTTCGGGGTCTTGAGCGTCGTGGCATCGGCGTTCGCGCTGTTCTCCCCGCCGGTCACGCTCGCCGCGATCATGGGACTCATCGCGGCCTTTGCGATCGTGGCCGGTGTCGCGCTGTTGGTCGGGGCGTTCAAGCTGCGCTCGCTCGTGCACGCGTAGGCGGGAGATGCGTCCGAGCCGGCGACAGACAGTGAGTGCTCAGAGCATGATCAAGCCTCGCCGCAGGCCGGTCGCCACGGCTTCGGCCCGATTCGAGGCGTCGAGCTTCTCGTAGATCGCCGCGAGGTGCGTCTTGACGGTGTGCTCCGACACCCCGAGCCGCACGCCGATCTCCTTGTTGACGAGCCCTTCGCCGAGCAGCGTCAGGATTTCACGCTCACGCGGCGTCAGGACCCGACCGCGGCCGTCCGGTGAATCACCGTCGAGCATGCCTATCGCGAGGGCGGCCGGTACGGAGGCCAGCCCGGCTATGGCTCCGCGAATGGCTGCGCCGATCTCCAGGGGCGAAGCATGGTGCGGCAAGGCCGCATGCGCCCCGGCCCGCAACGCCTGGGCCGCCGCATTGCGGTCGAGATCGTCCAGCAGGACGACGAGCGGCGTGGCATCACGCCCCGTCTCGTGCTCGAGGCGCAGGGCCATGGGCCGCTGAGCCTCGGGTCCGGGACCAAGCAGGACGACGTCGGGACGGCTCTCATCCGTCAGGCCGTCGAGCGATGCGAGCGACTCGCAGGCACCGATCAGCCGCAAGCCTGGATCCCGAGCGACGACGCGCTCCAGCTCCCTGCGCACACCCGACTGCGGGGAGACAACCAGCACCCGTATCACGATGCCGCTGGCGCCTGCGCGCGTCGCAACCATGACTCGACCAGCGTCACGGGGACGGCGAGCGCCAGCCCCCCGTGCATCATCGTGTTGATGCCGATCAACCTCCCGCTCGCGTCGGCGAGCGGTCCTCCGGAGAAGCCGGGCGCCAGGCGCAGATCCGCGCGGACCCACTGCGGCGTGCCACCTGCGCGGTCGCCGCCGACTGTGTGGACGATACCGAGAGCAGCCGCGCCGCTCATGTCTCCCGGATGTCCGACCGCGATCACCAGCTCGCCCACCCTCAACGGGGCTGCGTCGCGCACGTGAGCAAACCCGGCAGCCGTGTGCGGCTCGAGGTCCAGGTCCAGCTCCAGGGCGGCGAGGTCGCGCTTCCGGTCGCGCGCCACGACCCGGGCGCGCACCACGGCGCCGTCGCTCAATCGGATGGTGGCCTGAGCGCGCGTGGCGACGTGTGCGTTCGTGATGACCAATGCTCGCGTACCGTCTCCCGCCGGGTCCCACAGCACCCCGGCACCGGACGCCGCCGCCCCGTTCGCCTGCACGCGCACCGTCGCACGCCGCAGCTCATCGACTGCCGCGGCCAGCTCTTGGGCGAGGCCTGCGGTCGTGGGCGCGGTCATGCGGCGCGCGACTCCGGCCGTTCGCCTGGGGTCACCTGAAGCGTCTTCACCTGTCCTCCGCGAATCACCCGCGCAGCGATGGGCTGTCCCACTCGGTCTCCGCCGAGCTGGACCAGCACGTCGGTCGGATCGCTCACCTCGGCGCCGCCGAGCTCGAGCAGCACGTCGCCCAGCAACACCCCGTCGCGGTCGGCCGGCCCGCCCGGCTCGACGCTCGCGATCAATAGGCGACCGTGCGCTCCACCGTGGCGACCGGAATCGTCACGGGGGTGCCGCGCGCCAGGCCGGAGGTGTTGATGCCGAGCACCCGGCCGGTCGCATCAATGAGGGGGCCGCCCGAAAATCCGTCGTATATGGACAGGTCGAGTCGCAGCAGCGAGTCGATCTCGGCACCCTGCCAGGTTCGCCAGGCGCCGGCCACGCTGCTCACGACGCCCCAGCTGGCGGTGAGCCTGGGTCCCGGCCGCCCGAGCGCAATCACGAACTGTCCCACGCTGGGCGACGGGTCGAGGCGCAGATTCGCCGTCGCCAGGTTTTGGCCGGCGAGCTTCAGCACGGCCAGGTCGGTGCTGGGGTCGCGCCCGGCAAGGCTCACGGACGCGGTGGTCCCGTCGGGCAGCGTCACGGTGATGTTATCGTCGCGGGTGATGGTGTGATTCGTGGCGACGATCACACCCGAGCGCCAGTGGACGCCGCTCGCGGGAATGCGGCGCCGGGCGTGGATCGCCACCACGGCGCGGCCGCCCGACTCGACGGCGGCGGCGAGTTCGTTCGATAGGGACTCGAGCAGTGCAGTCATGGATCACCTCAGTCAGGGGGCGGGCACAAGGACCTGTCCGCTGCGGGAACGATGCACCCCCGCCCGGCGGCGTGGCATCGGCCGAACGGGCGAGGCCGGCGTGCTCCGCGCTCACGATCCCGGGGGTCCCGCCTCGCGCAGCGACTCTACGGCCCGTTCGATACGCCGATCGGGAACGAACCAAATCAGCGCGACCAGTACGTAGAGGGCGTCCGCGATCCACGCGCTCACGAACGCCAGCCCGATCGCCGACACGTAGAAGAACGCCGACAGCTTGCCCTTCAGGTCCCGCCCGACCGCGTGCGCCAGCACGGAATCGGGCCCGTTCCGTCGCAGCAGCGCCGCCTGCAGCAGCAGCCACGCGACACCCGCCATCAGGAGCACCACCCCGTAGCTCGCCGTGGGTATCGCCGCCGCAGGATTCTGTCCGACCCACCCCGTCGTGAACGGCACGAGCGACAGCCAGAAGAGGAGGTGCAGGTTCGCCCACAGGACGCGGCCATCGATGTGCTGAGTCGCGTGCAGCAGATGATGGTGGTTATTCCAGTAGATCCCGACAAACACGAAGCTGAGCGAGTAGGTGAGGAAGGCGGGACCGAGCGACGCGAGCGCGGCGAGACTGGTGCCGTGCGGCGCCCTCAGTTCCAGCACCATGATGGTGATGATGACGGCGATGACGCCGTCGCTGAACGCTTCGAGCCGACCCTTCCCCATGGAGAGAAACTAACGCACCAAGGGGAGGAGCCAACGCACCAGTCGGTGCGTTGCCCCCCTCGGCGATCACCGCACCACGATCGTGCCCGTCATCAGCTGGCCGTGGACGGCGCAGTCGTACTGATACGTGCCGGCCGTAGGGAACGTTACCGTATACGTCCCGCTCCCGGTCATGGTACCGCTGCTGGCGAAGCTCGGCGACCCAACCGATTGCACGCTGTGCGGCAGCGATCCGGTCCAGCTCCAGGTGACCGTACCGCCCGCGGCGATCGTGTCCACGGCCGTGTTGCTGCTGCCGTTGTGGCCGCTCACGAATTGGATGCCGGGGCCAGCCGTCACCGAGCCGACCGGGCCGCCGCCCCCCTCACCCCCGCCGCCCCCGCCGCCGTACATACCCGTGCCGCCGTAGCCACCGCAGCCTGCCAAGGACGCGAGCGTAACCATTCCGATCACCGCAGTGCGCACACGCATCACATCCCCCTCGCAGGCTGGCGGGAGCTGGACTTCCCCCAGTTCACGAACAGGAACCCGCCGGGTGCGTCGAACTTGGGCTCCCCCGGTCCGGGCAGAATCTGCAGCTGCAGCTCCTCGATCTTGTTCTTCGAGCAATCCCAGCAAGTCAGCGCGAAATCACCGTCCCGGCGGGTGCGCGACAGCAGCATCACGTGCACCATCGCGTTGTCGGTGACGAGCACGTCGTTCTTGTACAGATGTCCGAACGCCCACAGCGCCACGGCGCTGTTGATCGTGGGCACGAGCGGCGTGTGCACCTGCGTCACGCCGTGATAGTACAGGCCCATGATCACGCCGCCGAACCGCGGGTGGTGCGGGACGTCCTTCGTCTGCACGCGGTCCATCACGAGTTTCCAGCGGGCGCCGTCCTGCGTGGCGAACTCGGCCACGCCGGCGACCGAGTCGCGCACGGCGCCCTTGTCCCACGCGGTGAAGGTGAAGGTGCCGGAGCTCTTGACGACGTTGTTCGAGTACGGGCCGTTTTTCACCTGCGATTCCAGTCCCTCGCGCTCGTCGCCGAAGGCCGCCAGGATCGGGGCCGCGCTGTCGGGGAAGGGAAACGGTCCCGGCAGGATCTGGATGACGGGCCCGCCGCCAGTCACCCGGATCGCCTGCACCCGCTCCGCCTTCATATGGGACTCACCCATCTCGGATGCGCCATAGCCCGAGGGAGCCTGGCTGGACCCACTCACGACCTTGAGGTGCGTGTCCATGCCGAGCTTCTTGTGCGAATCTTCTCCGACCGGGCAATACACGTCGTAGCTCCCCGTCTTGAGCGTCAGCGTGAGGGTGTCGCTCGCCCCGGGCTGGATCGTCTCGATCTCCTTCTCGATCCCCTGTCCCTCGACCTCGAAGCCGTGCGGGATGCTCCCGGCATTCGTGATCACGAACGTGACCGGCCCCGCCGCGATGCTCGCTTGCGACAGCGCGACGTTCCACTCCGACAGCTTGACGCTCACTTGTGCGGCAACGTCGAGATGCGGCCGTGCGGCCGCGCCCACCACCACGCCGAGTACGCCCAGTGCAACGACCGTCCCGGCCCTAATACCATGCGACTTGCGGTCCATAGTAGCCTTCCTCGTCAAAGGGTATCGCATCGAGTCCATCCACCGTTCAAGACTCTTGACCAGCCGGTTCTATTCCCGTGTGGAGGTCAGACCGTCGAGTGCAGCAGCACGCCGAACAGCAGGATGAGAAACCACAGCGCGAGGCTCGTGATCGAGGTGCGCCGGAACCAGGCCCAGCGGGCGATGGCGCCTTGCCGCAGCGCGATCTCGCAGCGCAGCCGCGCGTAGCCGTTGCCGAGCAGCAGGGCCACGAGCCCCATCTTGGTCCAGAACACGCCCGAGGTCGCGAAGCTGTCGAGCTCGGTGAGGGCCAGCAGCACGCCGCTCGCGAAGATCAGCGCGAGGCCGCCGAGCACCCACAAGTGCACGGCGGCCAGGCGATCCAGCTCTCCGGGCCAGTCAGCCACCCGCCCGGGCGAGAGCCGCAGCGCCGCCACATCTGTGGCGACGGCCACACCTCCCCCGGCCAGGATGCCGACCAAATGGACGTACGTGACCGTGGCGCTCACGGCCCTGGTGTGGCCGTAGAAATGGGCCCAGCGCGCGACCAGCTGAGATACTGCCGTCATGGCGACCATGATTCCGTGCTCCTCTTGGGGTGGGCTACTTCCGTCGATCGGGCGGCGCCCGCAGAATGATCCCGTGGCGGAGACCCCACGCGGCGGAGCTCTATTCCTCCGGGAATAATCCCGCCGGGGGCGGAGTCTCTATTCGGCAGGTGGACCGCGCACCCTGGGGACTGGTTGGAGTCGAGCGAGCTCGAGCGATTCGAAGCCGTCGTACTGCCGCATCTGGACGCCGCGTACACGCTGGCGCGCTACCTCACGCGGAACGACCACGACGCGCAGGACGTCGTGCAGGACGCCTCCCTGCGCGCGCTACGATATTTCGCGGGCTTCCGCGGAGCCGGGAGCGGGGAGGGGCGCGCCTGGTTTCTCGCGATCGTTCGCAACACGGCGTACACCTGGCAGCAGCGGCATCGCGCGGACACGCTCTCTACGGAGTTCGACGAGGAGCGACACAGTGAGACCGTGGCCGATGAGCACCCGGAAGCGGCACTGCAGGCTCAAAGCCAGCGTGCCGCCGTGCGCCGGGCGATCGCTGAGCTGCCGCCCGAATTCCGCGAGGTGATCGTGCTGCGCGAGCTCGAAGGCTTGTCCTACAAGGAAATCAGCGACGTGGCGGGCGTGCCCGTCGGCACGGTGATGTCGCGGCTGTCGCGCGCGCGCCGGCGGCTCGAGGACGCGCTGTGCGCCGAACCGGAGGACTGCTGACGTGACCCATCCCGGCTTCGAAGCTCAGATCGACGCCTACCTGGACGGCGAGCTCGCCCCGCCCGACGCGGTCGAGCTCGAGGAGCATCTCCGGGCGTGCCCCGACTGCTCCCGCCTGGAGCGGCGGCGCCGCGCGGTGCGTGTCGCGGTACGCGAGCACTTGCCGCGCTTCCCGGCGCCGGACATGCTCCAGGCCCGGGTGCGGGCGCAGGTGCAGGCGGAGTCGCGCCAGACGGATCGTCGCCGCGCACCCACCTGGACCGCGCTCGCGGTCGCCGCATCGCTCGCGGTCGTGGCCTTCGGCAGCTGGCAGCTGGCGCTGCGGGACGCCGCGGGGGAGGCGATCACCAATCAGGTGCTCGCGAGCCACGTGCGCTCGCTCATGCCGGGGCATCTCACCGACGTGCTGTCGTCCGATCAGCACACGGTCAAACCGTGGTTCAACGGCAAGCTCGACTTCTCGCCTCCCGTGTACGACTTCGCCGGCGGCGGCTTCCCGCTCGTGGGGGGAAGGCTCGAGTACGTGGACGGGCGGCCGGTCGCGGCCCTGGCCTACAGCCGGCGGCAGCACGTCATCAGCGTATTCCTCTGGCCCGCCGAGCGGGGCCGTACCGCGGGACCCCGCGCGGCGACCCTGCAAGGCTATCACCTGCTGCACTGGGCCACCCCCGCCTATACGTACTGGGTCGCGTCCGACTTGGGCCTCCCGGAGCTGCACGACTTCGCGGCGTTGCTCCGGCGCGGGGATTCGGCTGCGGCGGCGACGGTCCGGTAGGCACCGGCCAGCGAGCCTGAGTGCTCGTCCCCGCGGCACCTTCCGGGCCGCGCGCGAGTACCATTGCCTGTCCCCTTCCTCGAGGCCCACCATGTCACGCTCGTTCTCGCACCGCGCCGGCGCCGCCCTCCTCTTCGCCGGCGTCGCCGCCGGGTGCGGCGGCCGCATCCATTCCGTCGCGTCGACTGAACCAGCTCCCGCGGCCCCCTCCACGCTGGACCGGATGACCGTGCGCACCGGGGAGCAGGCGGTCGTAGTCGACTCGCCCACGGCGGTGGGCCGGCGTGTGGAGCGCATGGTTCAGGACGCGGGTGGGTACCTTGAGCGCTCGAGCAGCAGCAGCGACGGCAACATGGAGATCCAGGCCCGCATCCCGGCGGCGCAGCTGGACGGCTTGATGGACAGTGTCGCGGGACTCGGAAAGGAGCGGCGCCGCCGGCTCACGGGCGCCGACGTCACCGACCAGTATACCGACCTCGAGGCGCGGCTGCGCAGCAACATCGCCCTGCGGGATCGGCTGCAACAGCTGCTGTCCCGCGCCGCCACCCTCGACGAGGTGCTCACCCTCGAGAAGCAGATCGCCAGGCTGCAGTCCGACATCGACGCGCTGCAGGCGCGCATCGACCAGCTCAAGAGTCGCACTGAGCTCGCGTCGCTCAGCGTCAGCCTGGAGCGCAAGCACGTGCTCGGCCCCCTGGCCGTCGTGGGGCGCGGCGTCGGGCGGCTCGTCGGGAAGCTGTTCGTGATCCGCTAGCCGATCGCGCGGGTCGGGGCGTGTACCACCTCATGCGACTCCAAGAGACCCTTGCCAGATCGCTGCTCGACCTGGCCGTGGCTGCCGTCTGGACTTGTTGGCCGCGGCTGAGCGCTTGGTGGCACCGACCCGTATTGCGCCTCGACCGGTCGTGCGAGACGCGCGTCCGGTCGCCGACAGGGCAGGCGACCCCGAACGGCACCTGGCCGGGATCTCAGGCGACTGGGGCGTTCCGCTGATTCTTTACACGACCCTGACGTCCGAGACTGCAGCGAGCGTCCCGTGATTGGCCGGATGCCGCATTCGCCACGTGATCTTCCACGGGCACGACGACGAGGTGCGCCGCCTGGTCGCCGCCTGCGAGTGGGGACCGAGTGGACCTCCGTTGCGGGCCGCCTGACGCCGGGGCAAATTGTCCATATGTCGCGCCGTCCCACCGACACCAGGATCGCCCCGTGACCTTCCCCTTCCTCTCGATCCGCACCCCGCGCAGGAATCCGAGACGACTCCCCGGAATTGCCATGCTCGCGTTGGCGCTCGCCGCGTGCAACAGCGAAACGGCTCCCACCGGATGGATTCCCACCGGGACCATCAGGGGGGTGATCACGACGACGACGAGTGCGTTCCTGGCCCCTCCCCGCGCATCCGTCCCGACAGTCCGCACCGCCGCGAGCGACCGCCTCCCGGCGTCCCCACTGCCCCGCCTCGGGTCGTTTCGTCCCCGCTTGCCCCGCGTGGCCCTGCGAGCGGACCGTCCGCGCGGTGCGCGGCCGACGGCCACGCCGCACGACTTGATCGTCACGTTCCGCCACGGCGCGCTGGGCGCTCCCCGCGTGGGATCGGCGGCGCTCGCAAGCGCGACGAGCGCACGGGTGTTCGGGGCGGCGATCCGCTCGCGCCTCGCGGCCATCCTTCCCGCGGACGTCGCGGTCGCGGGTGTCTCGCCCGCGATCCTGACGGCGAAGCTGCGCGTGGCCGACACGACGGCGCGCGACGGTGTCGCGGCCGCGTTGCGTCGGGATCCGGCGATCGCGGCGGTCACACGCAACCGGTTGCTATGGTTGGACAAGACCGCATACGCCCGGGCCGGGGGGGCGGGAGCGGCCGGCCTGGCGGCCGCCGGGTTGCGCGTCGTGCCGAACGACACGTTCTACGCCTTCCAGTCGTGGCATTACGGCCTGATCGACCTGCCGCGCGCTTGGGCCATCACGACCGGAAGCCCATCCGTGCTCGTCGCGCTGGTCGACGACGGCACGCGTTTCGACCATCCGGCGCTCGCGCCGAACTTGACGTCCGACGGATACGACTTCGTCTCCGCCGCCGATACGCTGCCGCTGTGCGCCGGCGGTGCGATCACCAACGACGACGATGCGACCCCAGGCTACGATCCCGATCCGACGATCCCGGCGTCCTACAGCCTCGATTCCACGGGCACGTGCTTCGCGTTCGACACCCTCGGAGCGCACGGAGTGCACGTCGCGGGCACGATGGGAGCCGTGGGCAACGACCATATCGGGGTCACCGGGGTGAATTGGAGCGTGAGAATCCGTCCGGTGCGCGCGCTGGGCGTGGGCGGGTTCGGAGAGTTCTACGATATCGCGCAGGGCATTTTGTACGCCGCCGGTCTGCCGGCCGATGACGGCAAAGGCGGCACGGTGCACCCGCCCACCGGGGCCAAGATCATCAACCTGAGCCTGGGCGGCCCGGACACCGATACGACGCTACATAGCGCGATCATCGCCGCCGCGAACGCGGGAGCGCTCATCGTGGCGGCCGCGGGGAACGCGGGCTCGGTCGCGCCCCACTATCCGGCCGCGTACCCCGAAGTCCTGGCGGTCGCGGCGGTGGGACCCGACGGGGTCCCGGCGTCGTATTCGAGCTACGGCCCCTACGTGGCGATCCGAGCGCCGGGCGGGAACTTCGAGTTCGGCGACGCGACCGACGGGGTCGCCTCCTCCATGTGGGACTTCGCCGTCAACCAGCCGGAGTACGCCTTCGCTGAAGGCACGTCCATGGCGAGCCCGCACGTCGCGGGTGTAGCGGCCCTGCTACTCGCCCAGACCCCATCGCTGACGGCGAGCGAGCTGCGGGCGCGCCTCACGACCTATGCCGTCGGACCGGCCACGCTGTACGGCGCGGGGCTCGTCAACGCGTACAACAGCCTGACCCAGACCCACGGCCCGCCGACCCAGCTCTACGCGCTGCTCTACTCGGCGCTCACGAGCACCGTGCTGCAGCAGGTCACCACCGACGCGGGCGGCGGCTTCTCGTTCAGCGGCCTGGAAGCCGGCCTGTACTTCGTCTACGGCGCGAGCGACGAGAGCGGCGACCAGCAGTTCGGCGTTCCCGGCAGGCTGTGGGGTGCGCTCGGCGGTCCGGCCGCTCCCACCGCCATCGCGGTCCTGAATGCGGGGCCCTACAGCGCTTCGTTTGCCTTGGGGCTCCCGGCGGCGATCCAGCCCAACCACACGCTCGCGAGCGCGAACGGCCTGCTCATCGGTGGTTACACCCGCGGCATCTACGCGGACACGCTGCAGCTCGACCGCTATCGGGTGACGATTCCGGTCAGCGGGACGTACACGTTCGAGACGTCGGGCTGGGTTGCGGAGTGCGGCTTCGCGTTGGAGGAATTCACGGCGATCGGTCTCTTCGACGCGGGGGGCAATCTCATCACCTTCACGGACTACATCGACCCACAACATTTCAACTTCTGCTCACGTCTGACTAGCTCGCTCACTGCTGGGACGTACTACCTCGGCGTCGCCGGGCTGCTCAACGGGCGGCGCTACCAGCTACAGGCGCGGGCCGGGCCGTGAGGGCGTGAGAGCTACCGCCCGCCGAACCGGATGCCGGCCGTGAACGGGAGGAACGTGGTTCGGGGAAAGCCCGAGACCGCCGCGACGTTGACATAGCGCGCCTCGAAGAACAGCGCCACGCCTCGCAGCCCAAAGTCCACGCCCGCGCCCAGGTTCCAGGCGAGCTTGGTGGCGGCATCGCTCGCGGTCGAGTCGCTCGTGCTGACCGCGATCGTGGTGTGGTAGAGGCCGACCCCCCCGATCACGTACGGCTGCACCCGTGCGGACGACGACAATGGGTAGGTGACGTTGACGCTGGCGCCGGCGAGCTTCGTTTTCTCGTCGGTCGCCTGGCCGAACCGACTCGTGAGCTCCGCCTTGAGACGGTCGTTCGCGCTGTTGGCTCCGTACGTCGCGTCCACGCGGAACCCGACCGGCAGGCCCGGCAGCCGGAACGAGAACAGCGCCAGTGCCTGCCACGCGGTGTTGAACCCCTGCCCGTTTGCGGTCGAGTGATAGTCGCCCACCGGAGCCAGCAAGCCTCCGCCGACACCGAACTGGGGGTGAAGGCCCTGTGCCGCGAGCGTGCCCGCGACGAGGGAAGCGACGACCACGGCGCGCGCGGCTCTGCCTGACCAGGACATGCGCTCTCTCCTCCGTGAAAGCGGCGAACGAGGTGAGTCTCAGCCTGGAATAGTGGCAGGGGAAGCGATGCCCGGCAACTCGGCGCTAGCGCGGCGCCGGGCGGTGCCCCGCGGCGACGCCGCGCAGCGCGGCGAGGTCCCGTACATCCACCGCGCCCCGCTCCAGACCCGCCAGACCGGCGCGCGCCAGCCGGCGCAGCTGCCGGTTGGTGGTCTGCCGGCTCAGGTTGGCGAATGCGGCGATCAAGTCCTGACTGACTTCCAGACGCGCGCTCGCCGCGGACTCGCCGGTGGCGGAGAGCCGCTCGGCCAGGAGCAGCAGCGTGCTCGCGACGCGCCGCAGCGGGTCGCGCTGCGACAGCATCGCCAGTCGGTTGAGCAGGGCGGCATGGCGACGGGCGTCGCACGCCACGAGCGCGAGGGCGAGCGGCGGATGCGCGGTGAGGTGGCGGTCGAATGCCTCGGCGGGCACCTGGAGCGTCGTAGTGGGCAAGAGCGCGGCGGCGTGCCGCGTCTCGTCCGACTCGGTGTGCCACACTTGCGACGTGAGCAGTGACCCGGGACCGAACACGTCGAGGATCGCGTGGTTCGCTCGTCCCACGGCCAGGCGCAGGCCGATGGCCCCGTCCCGCACGCAGATGTGCATTCGCTTGAGTCGCTCGGTGGGGAGCAGTACCTCGCCGGCCCGGTATGCGTGCGGCTCGACGCCGGGAAGGTCGGCGATTTCATTGGTCACGAACTCCAGATGACGCGTCGACATGCGACGGCCCCAGCACGATCAAAAACGGGGCCATGAGTTCCGGCGGGGGTGTACCGTGGACTGCGAGCGACGTTGCGGCGGCGCTATGCCGCGGTCGGCTGCTCCGTGGTGTTGAGGGCGCGCCTCACCGTCTGCAGCAGCAGCCCGCTCTCGAACGGTTTGCGCACGAATGCCGCGCCTTCGTCGAGCAGGCCGTCGTGCGCGATCGCCTCGGGGCTGTACCCGGACATGTACACGATGCGGATTCCCGGGCGCTGCCCGCGCACGCGCTGGGCGACTTCCCGGCCGTTCATCTCGGGCATGATCACGTCGGTGAGCAGCAAGTGAACCGGTCCCGGATGCTCGCGCAGGGTGTCGAGGGCTTCGACCCCGCCGGCCGCCTCGAGCACGGCATAGCCGCTGCGCTGCAGGATCCGCTTGGTGACGACCCGCACTGCCGGCTCGTCGTCCACGACGAGCACGGTCTCCCCGGCGCCGCGCGCGGTGCCGAGCGAGTCCGACGCCGGCACCGCGGCCGCGACGAGCGGCTCGTGCCAGGGAAGGTAGATGGTGAAGGTGGCGCCGGCGCCGGGCGCGCTCTCCGTCCAGATGTAGCCGCCGCTTTGCTTCACGATCCCGTACGTCGTGGCGAGGCCGAGCCCGGCGCCGTGGCGGCCCGGCTTGGTCGTGAAGAAGGGCTCGAACAAGTGGCTCTGGGTTTCGTCGTCCATCCCCACGCCGGTGTCACGCACCGCGAGGGTGGTGTACCGGCCCGGCCGCATGGGCGCGTGCTCGCGGGCGAACGCCTCGTCCACCACGACGGTTCGCGTGACGACCTCCAATCGACCGCCCCCCGGCATCGCGTCCCGCGCGTTCAATACGAGGTTCAGCACCGCCTGCTCGAGCTGCGCAGAGTCCACGCGCACCGCGCTGCTCGCTGCGGCGAGGTCGAGCACGAGCTCGATCCGCGCACCCACGAGCGGCCGCAACGCGCGCTCCATCCCTCCCACCAGGCCGTTGAGGTCGAGCAGGCGCGGCGCCAGCACCTGCTGCCGACTGTAGGCCAGCACCTGGCGTGTGAGCTGTGCCGCCTGCGTCGCGGCCGCTTTGATCTCTTCGAGATCGCTGCGCCGGGCGTACGCGCGCGGCAGGTCGTCGAGCAGGATCTCGGCCGAGCCGAGCACCACCGTCAGGAGGTTGTTGAAATCGTGTGCGATCCCGCCCGCCAGGCGCGCCACGGACTCCATGCGGTGCGCTCGGCTGAGCCGCTCCTCGAGCTGCCGCTGCTCGGTGACGTCGCGCGCGACGCCGAGCACGCCGATGATGCGCCCGTCGTAGTCGCGCAGCGGGCTGCGCGTGAGCAGCAGCGTGCGGCGGCGCCCGTCGACCACCACGTGCTCCTCCGCCGTCTCGCTCTCGCCGCGCGCCCCCACCCGGGCGTCCGCTGCGCGCGAGCGGCTGGCCTGGTCGGCGGGGAACAGCGCCGTGTCGTCGCGCCCGACGATCTCGCCCGCCGGCCGCCCCAGCAGCCGCGCCGCGCTCGAATTGATGAGCACGTAGCGCCCCTCGAGATCCTTCGCCACGACGGCGTCGCTCGAGCTCTCGATGACCTTCTGCAGCAGGTCGCGGCTGCCGCGCAGCGCCTGCTCGCCATGCTTTGACTCGGTGATGTCCAGTGACATCGACATCCCCGCGACGATCGCCCCGGCGTCGTCGCGCACCGGGCCGGCGCGCACCAGCAGCCAGCGGTCCCGATAGGCGAGCTCGGCCGCGGCACGGCGTCCGGCGAGCGCGGCCCGGTATAGCGGCTCGAGCTTCTGCGCGATCTCGGGGGGAAGCACGTCCTGGACGGCTCTTCCCTGGCATCCGGCGGGCGCGAGCTCGGGAACGATGCCGTGTTCGCCCCCCGCCACGATGTAGCGGAGGTCGTGATCGAACAACACCAGAGAGCCGTCGGGAAAGTTGCGCGCCAGGGTGCGGTAGAGCGCTGCGACGTCCGGCAACGCGGGCGATCCCTGGGGCTTGCGACGAGAAATGCCGCTCCGACTCACTCCCGGTCTCCGTCCCTCGAGGGATGCGCGATTGGCGCCATGGGCTGTGCTGTCGCACTATCCATGCCCCCCAGTGCTGCTCAGGGACCACACCGGTTGCACCATAATGGTGCGGGAGGAGGTCACGTCCGCACTTGGTTGCGCCCCCCTTCCTTGGCACGGTAGAGCGCCCGGTCGGCCGCCTTGATGACCAGGTCCCACTTGGCATGGCGATCGCTTTTCTCGGCAACGCCGATGCTGATGGTCACCGGCACACGCTCGCCGGGGCCGCGATCGGTGAGCACCTTCTCCTTTTTCTTCTTCGAGCGGAACCGCGCCCGCAAAATGAAGCGCGTGTCCTCGACGGTCTTACGCAGCTCGTCCAAGTCCGGGAGACACTGTTCCGCGCCCCGCCCGGCGAAGATCACCGCGAACTCCTCGCCGCCGTAGCGGTAGGCTTTGCCGCCGCCCGGCACCTGAGCCAGCTTCGCCGCGATCATCCGCAGCACCTGATCGCCGACGTCGTGCCCGTGCCGGTCGTTGATGCGCTTGAAGTGATCCACATCGATCATCGCCACGGTGTAGTGGCCGCCGAGCCGCAGCAGCGCTTCGTTGAGGGCGCGCCGGGCCGGCAACCCCGTGAGGCTGTCCTGGTACGCCATGTGATAGGAGGCTTCCACCACGGCGACGATCAGGATGAGGGCGGAGGTGGCGAGGTAGAACGTCGAGAACCCGGCGCTGCCCGGCCGCACCACCGAGAGCCCGATGAGCGCCGGCAGCAGGGCCCAGGCGAAGGAGCGTCCGGTCTGCGTGGGGGCGAGCAGCTGGCCCGCGGCCAATAGGCCCGCCGCCACGAAGAAGGCGAGCAGCGCGGGATCGGCCATGGGTGTCCAGGCAAACATCCAGCCGGGCAGGAGGCGACTGTGCAGCAGCGCCGCCGTGAGCCCCGGAGTGGCGCGGTCGAGGATCGAGACCAGCATCACCTGTCCCAGGATCAGCGTCAGCCGCACCAGGCCCGGGGGCGTGAGGAACCCCCGCTCGGCGGTGAGCGCGAGGGCGGCGAAGTTGAGCGGCAAGAGGACGGCGATGGCCTGGAACACCACGCGGTCGCGTGCCAGGCCGTGGCCGGTGGCGAAGTGGAGCAGCGTGCGGTCCGCGAGTGCCAGCACCAGCAGGGCGAACAGCAGGCGGCTGCGGTGGAAGCGCCAGCCGATGAGCACACCGGCGCCGAACACCGCGTAGGGGTAAAACGGCGCGAGCGGCGCGAGCAGGTCCTGCAGCCATTTCGCGTGCGTGTAGACCAGCGCCGCGATGACGATGGGGGCTTCCGGCAGTCCGTACCCGACGATCTTCCACGCGACCGTGTAGGCGGCGTACGTCTGCGGCGCTGCGGCTCGCGGCACGGTTGCGGGGCTCCTCGACGTGGTTTGGGGGCCGCCGGGCGACGCGCGGTCGCGGCGGGCACTAAAGGGTACGCGGAACGAGCCCGAGGTCAACCGTTGGGTTGCGTGTGGAGCGGGCGGCTGGCGATATTTTCCCCGCCGTGGCGGTATCGTCTAGGGGACTAGGACGGAGCCCTCTCAAGGCTCAAACACGGGTTCGAATCCCGTTACCGCTATTCGCGCGGTGCTCGAGTCGGGTCGCCCCCATCGTCTAACGGTCAGGACACCACTCTTTCAAGGTGGGAACAGGAGTTCGATTCTCCTTGGGGGCAGAACGAATGCAGAGAGGCGTCGAGGGAACGACGTCACGGAACGGCGTCGCGGACATACGTCGCGGAGAGACGTCACGGACCGGCGCGACTACGGTTTTCCGTGACGATTTTCCGTGACGGTTCTCCGCGACGTAGTTTTGTAGTTGAGGGCCGATAGCTCAACTGGCAGAGCAACTGACTCTTAATCAGTAGGTTCTCGGTTCGATTCCGAGTCGGCCCACTGGGACACAAGAGGCGTCGAGGACGCTTTTCCGCGACGCTCTCAACGTCTACCACATCAGCGCCATCACAAGCAACCCGAGCCCCACCAGCAAATACACGAACACGCCCCGGCCGATCGATCGCATCGCCCGCCGCCGCCGGCGCGCGCGTCCCCGCCGGATCATGTGCGATTGATAGCGCACGAGGCGCAGCCACAGCGTGGGGGGCGGTACGGGCATGCGCCTAGGATACGGGCCGCCGGGAATCCCGGCAATCCCGGCCGGCGCACTCAGGAGACGACGGGACGCTCGACGGGGAGGGTGAAGAAGAACGTGGCGCCGCCGTCCACTTTGCCGTCCGCCCAGATGCGGCCGCCGTGCCGCTGGACGATGCGCTGCGTCAGGGCCAGCCCCACGCCAGTGCCCTCGAATTCGTCCGCCCGATGGAGCCGCTGAAACACGCCGAACAGCTTGTCGGCATAGCGCATGTCGAACCCGACGCCGTTATCCCGCACGAAGTAGACGACCGCGGGTCCCTCGCGTCGCGCCCCCACCTCGACCTGCGGGTGGGGACGGCCCCGGGTGAACTTGAAGGCGTTGCCGATCAAGTTCACGAGCACCTGGCGCAGCAGCGTGCGATCGCCCCTGGTCGGCGGCAGCGGATCGACGATCACGTCCATTCCCTCGACGCCGGCGGACCGCCGCAGCTCGTCCACGATGCCGCGCGCGAGCTCCGTCAGGTCCACGGCCTCCACCGACAGGGGTTGGCGGCCGAGCCGGGAGAAATTGAGCAGCGCGTCGATCAGCTCGCCCCCGCGCTTGGCCGAGTCGCGGATGATGCCGAGAAACCGTTGGCCTTCGGCGTCGAGCGCGGCGGCGTAGTCCTCGAGCACCGCCTGTGCGTAGCCGTTGATGGCGCGCAGCGGAGCCCGCAGGTCGTGCGACACCGAATAGCTGAACCGCTCGAGCTCGCTATTCGATTGCGCGAGCTGCTCCTCGATGCGACGGCGCATGGTGAGGTCGCGCGTCACCTTGCCATACGCGATCAGAGTGCCGGCGGGATCGCGGATGGCCGTGATGATCGCGTCCGCCCAGAAGCGGTTGCCGTCCTTGCGCACGCGCCACCCCTCGTCTTCCACCCGGCCCTCGCGCGCGGCCGCATCGAGATGCTGCTGCGGCTTCCCGCTCGCCATGTCTTCCGGCGTATAGAAGACCGAAAAGTGTTGGCCCAGAATTTCTTCCGCGGCGTATCCTTTTATCGCCTCGGCCCCGGCGTTCCAGCTCGCCACCCGCCCCGCCGGGTCGAGCACGAAGATGGCGTAATCCTTGACGCTCTCTACCAGCAGGCGGAATCGCTCCTCGCTCTCGTGCAGCGCCTGATCCGCGCGGCGCCGCTCCGTCATATCGCGCGTCACCTTGGCGAACCCCATCACCGAGCCGTCGGGGTCGCGCAGGGCCGTGATGATCACGTCGGCCCAGAAGCGGGATCCGTCCTGGCGCACCCGCCACCCCTCGTCTTCGACGCGCCCGTCGCGCGCGGCGAGCGTGAGCAAGCGCGCCGGCTTGCCCGCCTCGATCGCCTCCGCCGGGTAGAAGCGGGAGAAGTGCTGTCCGATGATCTCCTCCGCGCGGTACCCCTTCATGCGCTCCGCACCCGTGTTCCAGGTGAGGACACGGCCCGCGCCATCGAGCATGAAGATGGCGTAGTCGCGCACGCCCTCGACCAGCAGGCGGAAACTGTCCGCGGTCTCCCCACAACAACCCGGTCAGGAGGCTCGAGTCGTGAAGCTGCGCGAAAACGTGCCCCTTGCTCCATATACGACGCTCGCGCTGGGTGGCCCGGCTCGATACTTCGTGGAGTGCACCAGTGAAGCGGAGGTCCGCGAAGCGCTGGCGCACGCCGGCGAGCACGGCCTGCCGGTGTTCGTGCTGGGCGGCGGCAGCAACGTGGTGTTCGCCGACGAGGGCTTTCCCGGCCTGGTGCTGCGCGTCGCGATTGGTCGCGATGAGGGGATCGCGTTTGGCGAGGGCGACGGCGCCGCGCCCGAGATCCGCGCGGGGGCCGGCGCCGATTGGGACACGCTGGTGCGTGGCGCGGTAGCGCGCGGCTGGACCGGCGTCGAGTGCCTGTCGGGCGTCCCCGGCACCGTGGGCGGCACGCCGATTCAGAATGTCGGGGCGTACGGCCAGGAGGTCGCCGACTCGCTGGTGCGGGTCACCTGCCTCGATCGCGCGACGCTCGAGCGCCGGACGTTCACGGCAAGCGAATGCGAGTTCGGCTACCGCGACAGCCGCTTCAAGCGGCGCGACCGGGGCCGCTACGTGGTGCTCGACGTCACCCTGCGCCTGGCACGCGACACGCCGCCCCCCCTCCGCTATCCGGAGCTGCGCGATGCGGTCGCCCGGGTCGGTGGACCCGGGTCGCTCGACGCCGCCGCGCCGGCGGACACTGTGCGGCTGGTGCGCCAGACCGTGCTGGCGCTGCGCCGCGCCAAGTCGATGGTGCTCGATCCGGCCGATCCCAACGCCTGCTCCGCCGGCTCGTTCTTCATGAACCCGGTGCTGTCTGCCGCGGCGTTCGCCGAGCTGGAGCGGCGCTGGAAAGCCGGAGGCGAGACGGGTGTGATTCCGAGCTTTCCGGCTGGCGATGCGGTGAAGGTTCCGGCGGCGTGGCTCGTGGAGCATTCCGGCTTTCCCAAGGGCTACCGCCGGGGTGGTGCGGGAGTGTCGGCGCGCCACGCGCTCGCGCTGGTGAATCTGGGGGGGACGAGCGCGGATCTCTTGGCGCTCGCGCAGGCGATTCAGGCGGGGGTGCAGGCACGATTCGGCATCCGACTCGAGTACGAGCCCGAAGTGGTGCGTGTCCCGACCTGAGACACCTGGCGGCTCGTTCCCCGGGCGGCATATTCCCCCTCCCCCCGCAGCGGAGTCAGCCAATGCGTGCGAGCATCGTGCGTCTCGCGTTCTCCATCGTCGGTCTGTCGCTCCTGGCCTGCGCCGAGTCTCCGGTGACTCCGGCGGCCCGCCCCAGTTTCGCCCGGAGCCCTGCGCCGTCGGTGTTCACACTGGACGTGAGCCGGGACACCACGGCGCAGAACGAGACTCCGATCGCCGCGAACCCCCGCAATGCGAGCAATCTCCCCACCGGCGGCAACGATTGGAACTTCAATTTCGGGTGCGCCGTCAACGCGTCATTCGACGGCGGCAACACGTGGACGCCCACGCTGCCCAGCGGCTTCATTCCGGGCGTGACGCGCTTCACGAATGACCCGAGCGTGCCCGGCACGGGCGCATTCGACGCCGGCGGCGATCCGCAGGTGGCGTTCGGTCCCGACGGCACGGCCTATTTCGTGTGTCAGGCATTCAACCTCACGTCGCCGTTCCAGATCAATCTGCTGCTCAGCCGGTCGACCGACGGCGGCCGCACCTGGCTCAAGGGCGGAGCGGCCGAGCCGCTCACCGTGATCGCCAACTGGAACGGGAATGGCAAGACCAAAGGGTCCAACGGACAGTTCAGCGATCATGAAGCGCTCTGGGTCGATCGCAGCCCGGCGAGTCCGTTCTTCGGATCGATCTACGTGACGTGGGCGCAGTTCAGCGGGATCGGCGGCACCCACTCGCCCGTGCTGGTGGCGTTCTCGCGCGACGGCGGCCGCTCGTTCTCCGCGCCGGTCAAGGTGACCGCCGGTCCGATCCGCAACAATCAGGACCAGCGCGTCGTGACCGGGCCCGACGGCACGCTGTATCTCACGTTCGACAACGGCATCCAGGGCGGGAAGGGGACGGCGAACTACGTCGCCGCCTCGCACGACGGGGGTGTCACCTGGACGACGCCGTTCACGTTCTCGATTTACAACGATCCGGTCTGCATCTTCCCGACCTTCTGCTTTAACATCGCGGTCGGCCCCTCGGGCACGCCGTTCCGGGGGCCGGGCTCGTATCCGGCGCCGGCGTTCGACGCCACCCGCAACCGGGTGGACGTGGCGTTCTCGGACATCGTCGGCGGGCTGGGGCGGGTGTTCTTCACCTCGGCGCCCGCCACGGACCCCACGCAATGGTCGCCGCCGGCGGAGATCGGGACCGCGCTGGGCGACCGCTTTGGCGCCGAGATCGCCGTCGCGGCGGGAGGGCGGATCGACGTGATGTTCGATGACCGGAGCTACAGCGGCAACGCGCTCGTGGACGTGACCTATGCGTCGAGCACGGACGGCGGTGCGACGTGGACGACGACGCGGGTCAGCCCGGCCGGCTTCGACCCTGGTGCATCGGGAGTCCCTTCCGCGTCCAGCCCCACGGGGGTGCGGCCGTTCATCGGTGATTACAACGGGATCGCGGCGCTCGGCGATCACGCGGTCATGACGTGGACCGGGATCGCACCGCCCACTGGGCGGCTGAACGATAACCTGGAGATCTTCTTCGGGAGCGTGACGCCGTAGCTACTTCTTGCCCGCCACCTTGCCGAGGGCTCCGATCAGGTCGCTGAAGTCGTAGGGCTTCATGACGGACGGCTGGCCGCACTCGTCGAGGAA
The DNA here is from genome assembly GCA_003220855.1 of Gemmatimonadota bacterium. Lineage (GTDB taxonomy): Bacteria > Gemmatimonadota > Gemmatimonadetes > Gemmatimonadales > GWC2-71-9 > AG41. The sequence continues at coordinate 1,267 of QHTP01000034.1, read as the reverse complement.
GCGGCGGGTCTCGTCGCGGGCGCGGTCGCCCGTGACGAAGACAAAGCGCTCCGCCAGCTGGGGCCGCTGCTCGCGCAGCTGCTCGTACAGCGCGCGGCCGCCCAGCCGGGGCATCTGCAGATCGGTCACGACGGCGTCGAAACGGTCGCTCGCCGGACCGAGCCGCTCGATCGCCTCGAGGCCGTTCTCCACCGCCACCACCTCATGCCCCTCGCGCTCGAGCAGCAGGCGCATCGCCTGGCGGTTCACGGCGTCGTCGTCCACGACCAGGATGCGGAGCTTGGGGAGCGACGGCGCGGTCGCCGTGGCGCGCGCCAGCGGCGCGAGCACGCTCTTGGGGAGGGTCACCACGACCTCGGCACCGCCGCCGGGGCGCGGGCGCAGCCGCAGCGTTCCGCCCGACGACTGCGCCAGTGCGCGGGCCAGCGCGAACTCGATCTCACCGCCTCCCGCGCTCTGCGTGAAGCGGAACGGCGTCACCAGGCGCTGCTCCGCCTCGACCGAAAGTGGAGTCCCTGAGTCCCACAAGGAAATCGTGAGCGACGGCCCGCTCTCGCTCACGGCGATGCGCAGCTCGCGGGGGGGCTGACTGTCGCGCAGGCGACGCAGCGCGAAATCGAGCAGCTTCATCAGCATCTCGGTGAGCTGCGCCATGGGGCAGGCGACCATCGGCAGGTCGTGCGGGATGCTCCGCACCAGCTTCACCCCCAGCTCCTTCAAGGTCCCCTCGCGCTCGGCGAGCACGCCGTTCAGGACGATGGAGCAGTCCGACGGCTCGGCGGCGCCGATGGGATGCTGCGCCAGCTCGAGGAAGTGCTGGGTGATCTCCGCGGCCCGCCGTACTTCGCCGTGCAGCATCATCAGTGCGCGGGCGCGCTCGGGGTCGAGCGGACTGCCGTGCAGCAGGTCCGCGAGCGCGCCGATCGCCGCGAGGCGGTTGTTGAGTGCGTTGAGGACGTTGGCGGAGCCTTCGTCGAGCACGACGTGCTGCACTTCGGGCGGAGCGAAGCGTTGCGCGCCCGGTGGCGCGACCGCCGCTGTCGCGGGCGCCGCCGGCGCGGTGCGCAGCCGAGCGATCAGCACGCCGATGAACGCGCCGACCAGTGCCCCGAATCCGAACGCCACCCACAGTCCCATAGGGGCACCAATCTAGTGCACACCGGCGCGACGCGCGCCCGGGGACGCACGACCACGGGCGTGACCGGGCTCACGCTTCTGGCGTGGTTGCCCCCTCCGGGCGTCGATTCTACCTTATCTTCACGTTTTG
>QHTP01000033.1 GCA_003220855.1 Gemmatimonadota bacterium | reverse complement strand
GTACGCCGCTCCCGTTTCAGGTGACCATGCGCCGCTTTGGACGAAAGCTCGACGTCGAGCGGCTGCGCGCCGAGGTGCCGCTCACGGCGTTCTTCTTCGACGTCCTCTCCGCCGACGGCGCGGTCCTGTTGGGCGAGCCCTATACCAGGCGATTCGCAGCGCTCGAGCAGCTCGTCCCCCCCCAGGCCCGGGTGCCACGAATCGTGACTCGAGACGCGCTCGAGGCAGGACGGTTTTTCGAGCGGGCGATCGCGGCCGGTCACGAAGGGCTGATGGCGAAAGCGCTGGGGGCGCGCTACGACGCCGGCGCGCGCGGGGCGGCGTGGCTCAAGCTGAAGCCGGCGCACACGCTCGACCTCGTCGTGCTCGCGGCCGAGTGGGGACACGGCCGGCGCCGCGGCTGGCTCTCGAACCTCCACCTGGGCGCGCGTGCGCCGGACGCGGGCGGCTTCGTCATGCTGGGAAAGACCTTCAAGGGCATGACCGATGAGATGCTCGCGTGGCAGACGGCTGCGCTGCTCTCGCTCGAAACGTCGCGCGATGAGTACACGGTGTACGTGCGTCCCGAGCTCGTGGTCGAGGTCGCCTTCAACGGCGTCCAGGCGAGCCCGCAGTATCCGGGCGGCGTGGCGCTGCGCTTCGCCCGCGTGGTGCGCTACCGGCCCGACAAGCGGGCCGACGAGGCCGATACGATCGCGACGGTGCGGCGTACCGGCCACGCGCGTATCGAGCAGGGGTGACGCCAGAGCAGACTACGGCCGATACAGCTTCGGAAACCGCGCCTCCAGCTGCTGCAGCTTGGGCAGGTCGTTGTACACGATGTACGGGCTGGTGCGGTGGTGGGCCAGGTAGTCTTGGTGATACGCCTCCGCCGGGTAAAAACGCTCGAGCGGCACTACCTCGGTCACGATGGGGCGGGGGTAGGCCGTCTCGCGCTCGAGCGCCGCGATCATCGCCACCGCCGCCGCGTGCTGCTCGGGCGTGCCGTAAAACACCACTGAGCGGTATTGGCTGCCCACGTCCGGCCCCTGGCGATCGCGCTCGGTGGGATCGTGCGCCACGGTGAAAAAGACCCGCAGCAGCTCCGCGTACGACACGCGCGCCGGGTCGAACGTCACCTCGACAGACTCGGCGTGGCCGGTGGTCGCCGTGCTGACGAGGTCGTAGTGCGCGGTCGCGGCGCCGCCGCCCGCATACCCGGACACCACCGCGGTCACGCCGCGCACGTGGCGGAACACGGCGTCCACGCCCCAGAAGCAGCCACCGGCGAACACGGCCGTCTGGCGCTTCTCGGGCGCCGCGCGGGTCTGCGCCCGGGCCGGAGCGGCCGCCGCCATGAGGGCCGCGACCACGAGCAGCGCACGCGCCTTCACGGCTGCCGCCAGGTGGGACGCAGATCCTCGGTGACGAGCTCGACCAGACGGTTCACCATGCGCCCGTACGCCTGCTTGGGGTCCTTGGCCCCGAAAAACAGCTGCCCGTCCACGAGGCCCACCTGACCGACTTTGTCGGTGGCCCACGCGCTGGAGCGCCACAGGGTCGCGCCCGAGCGGGTCGACAGTAGACGCACCGTGAGATCCAGACGTACCGTGGCGTCGAGATGCGGGGACACGAGTCCGGCGAGACCGCCGCCGGCCTGGGGGTTCGTGACCTTCAAGTGCCCCGCGAACACGGCGTCGATGTCGCGCTGTTTGCCCAGCTCCTGGGCCGCGGCGATGCCCAGTTCCTGCTCACCCACACGCTTCACCAGCGAGTCGGCGGCACCGAGCTCGAGCACCTCGGTGCCGGGTTGTGCGGCCAGGATCTCTTCCGAGAACCGGTCGGTAGCGAACTGGTGCAGCGAGCCTTTGGCGTTTTCCACGGTGAACATGACCAGACCCAGACGGCCCAGCGGTCTCAAGTCGAGTCGTGCCGGTACGGGGACCGGGGCCGGACGGGGGGAGCCGCCGCACGCGGCCGCCGAGCACAGCGTCAGGAGCGCCACGGTCCTGTACACGGTTGCCTGCACCGGAAGACTCCGCATGAGGGGTTAAGCAAAGGTAATGCACCCCCTCTGGCTGCGCCCGTGGCGGCGCCCTATGATGGACCCGGCTTGGGCCTGGGAACCCTCGGCATGGATCAGCTGGCCCGTCTGCAAGCCGCCCTCAGCGGGCGCTACACGATCGCGCAAGAGCTCGGTCGCGGCGGGATGGCGACGGTCTACCTCGCCCAGGACCTGAGGCACGGCCGGTCCATCGCCCTGAAAGTGTTGCGCCCCGAGCTGGCCACCGCGCTCGGTCCCGAACGCTTCGTGCGCGAGATCGAGATCGCCGCCCGGCTCACCCACCCCAACATTCTGCCGCTACACGACTCCGGCGAGGCGGGGGGGCTGCTCTATTATGTCATGCCGTACGTCGAGGGCGAGTCCCTGCGATCCCACCTGGCGCGCGAAGGCCCGCTCCCGCTCGACCAGGCGCTCGAGATCGCCCGCGAGGTGGCGGACGCCCTCGGCTACGCGCACGCGCACGGCGTGGTGCACCGCGACATCAAGCCGGAAAACATCCTGCTCCAGTCGGGGCATGCGGTGGTGGCGGACTTCGGGATCGCGCGCGCGGTCTGGGAGGCGGCCGGCGACCGGCTCACGGAGACGGGCATCGCCGTCGGCAGTCCGGCGTACATGAGCCCCGAGCAGGCCGGCGCCGAGGCGCGCATCGACGGGCGGTCGGACATCTACGCTCTGGGGTGCGTGCTGTACGAGATGCTCGCGGGGGAGCCGCCGTTCACGGGCCCCACGCCGCGGGCCGTCGCGGCCAAGCACATGCGGCAATCCGTCCCGTCGGTCCGCATCACCCGGCCGGGGGTGTCGCCCGACGTGGACGGCGTGATCCGTACGGCCATGGCCAAGGCACCGGCCGACCGGTTTCCCGACGCGGCGGGTTTCGCGACGGCGCTCGCGGCGTGCGTCGCGCGCCCCAGGCGGCGTCTCTTTCCCCGGCGCTGGGGGGCCGTGCTCGTCGCGACGGCGGTGCTCGCCGCGGCCCTGGCGACGCTCGTGGGGCGGTTGCGCGGATGGCATGGAACGGGTCGGGGTCCCGGAGCGGTCGCCGCGTCCATACGCAGCACCCCAGACCCGAGACACGTGGCGGTGCTCTACTTCGAGACTGAGTCGGACGACCGTAACCTGAAGCACGTAGCCGGCGGCCTCACGCAAGACCTGATCGACGAGCTCAGCCAGGTCGAGGGGCTGCGGGTCGTGAGCGCCAACGGCGTGCGCCCGTACCGCGATCAGACCATATCACTCGACCGGGTGGCAGCGGACCTCTCAGTCGGCACGGTCATCGCGGGGACCGTCGGAGGGATCCCCGAGCGGCCACTGCTTGTCATCCGCCTGATCGACCCGGTGACGGGTCAGCAGCTTGACAGTAAGCGGCTGGCGCCCGGAAGGGGCGATGTGCTCGCGCTGCGGAACGAGCTGATCCGGGAGGTAACGGTCTTCTTGCGAGAGCGGCTCGGAAAGGAGATTCGCGACGTCGAGCTCCGGGCCGGGAGCAGGAGCCCGCAGGCGTGGATTCTGGTGCGTCGGGCGGAGGACACACGCGATGCCGCCGCGGCGCTCTATGCAGCCGGGGACACCAGCGGGGCACGCCGCGGGCTCGACGCCGCCGATTCGCTGCTCGGTGCGGCGCAACGGCTGGACGCCGGCTGGGTCGATCCGATCGTGCTGCAAGGATGGATTGCGGCGGAACGCATCGAGCTGGCCGAGGGTGCGACCGCGCCGGCCGTGGTCCAATGGGCCCCGCTGGGCATCGCGCGGGCCGAGCGCGCCCTCGCGCGAAAGCCCGCGTACCCGCCCGCCCTCGAGCTACGGGGTTATCTGCGCTTCCTTGCCTGGGAGTATGCCGCGTGGCCCAACGCCCGCCACCTCGAGGCGGCCGAGCGCGATCTTCGGGCCGCCGCGGTCCCGGAGAATCCTTCCCAGGCTCGAGCGTGGAGCGCGCTGAGTTCTGCGCTCGAGGCTGGTGGATCCTTCGCGGAGGCGAATCTTGCCGCCCAACGGGCGTATCAGGCTGACGCGTTCCTGGCCGCGGCACCGGCGGTGCTGTTCCGTCTCTACTTGACGTCCGTGATGTTACGCCGATGGCCCGAATCGGTGGATTGGTGTGCGCGTGGGTACAGTCGATTCCCGAACGACTGGCACTTCACCTTCTGCCGCCTCACGCTCTTGTACATGCCCAGCGGCCAGGCCCCCGACGTGGAGGTCGCCTGGCGGCTCGTCTCGGATCTGGAACGCGTCACGTCACCCAGCGAGCGGCCGGTGTTGGCGCCACGCTGGCGGACGCTGCTCGCGGGCGTGCTGGCCCGCGCGGGCCAACGCGACAGCGCACGGCACACCCTGCAAGCGGCAAGGATGGCGGGGCGTGGCGATCCGGAAATGGACTACTACGAATCCGGGGTCCACGTGCTGCTGGGCGAGCACGAACAAGCCCTGAATCTGCTCGAGCGTTTCCTAACCCACTTCCCCCAAATGCGACCGTTCCTCGAGGGAGACCCCGCCTTCGAGGCACTCCACCACTACCCAAAATTCCGGGCGCTCGTCGCCGATCCTGGCGAAACCACTCAGTGAGCGATCTTCAGTCTGTGAGCAGGGTGTACCGGCAGTACGGCATGTGGATGGTCACCGTGAGGTCGCGGGGACTCCTGACGCGCCGCCGGTGAAGCTCGGCGAGCCGAACCAGCGCCGTTCCGAGCCCGTAGCGGGCTATGTAGTAGGGAGCCAGGAGCCGCTCGGCAACCTCAGCGTTGAGAAACACCGAGTCGCACTTGGTGGGGATCTTCACATCTTCTTCCCTTCCATCCGACCTGCGCAGCCGCAGCGTGATGGAGACGATGCTGGCCCTGCGCTTGGTCTCGGCCATAGCCCCCCCGGTGGTTTCGCTCAGTTGTCTTCGATATGCACCAGACGCCCGGCACGGTCAAGGAGGCGCTTGACGCCCCGCGCCTGGGACCGTACATCACCGGCGGGGCAACGCGCGTGATCTTCCAGAGCCCGCATCCCGACGTCGAGCTACCGGACGTATCACTGCACGAGTTCGTGCTGGGCGGGGCGGCCGCGCTGGGCGACAAGCCCGCGCTCATCGACGCGGCGAGCGGCCGGTCGCTCAGCTACGCCGCGCTCGCCGCCGGCGTCTCGCGCGTCGCCGCCGGCCTGGCCGCGCGTGGGTTCCGCCCCGGCGACGTGCTCGGTGTGTTCATGCCCAATGCCCCCGAGTTCGCGCTCGCCTTCCACGGCACGCTCGCGGCCGGCGGCGTCGTCACGACGATCAACTCCCTCTGCACGGTCCAGGACGCCGTTTTCCAGCTGCGCGACGCACGCGCCCGATTCCTGGTCACGGTGCCGTCCTTCATGGACCGGGCGGCGCCCGTGGCACAGCAGCTCGGGATCGAAGAGGTCTTCGTGATCGGGAGCGCGCAGGGCGCCACGCCGTTCACCGCGCTGATCGAGCACGAAGCGCCCGTGCCCCATGTGTCGATCGATCCCGCCACGGACCTGGCGGCGCTGCCGTACTCGAGCGGCACCACGGGATTTCCCAAAGGCGTCATGCTGACGCATCGCAATCTCGTCGCCAACCTGCTCCAGACGGACCCGGTGCACACGCTGGACGAGCAGGATCGCGTCATGGCGGTGCTGCCGTTCTTCCACATCTACGGCATGCAGGTGGTCTTGAACCTGGCGCTCCGGCGGGGCGCGACCCTCGTGACGATGCCGAAGTTCGACCTGGAGCCGTTCCTCGGCGCCCTGCAGCAGTATCGTATCACGCGGGCGTTCGTGGTTCCGCCGCTGGTGCTCGCGCTCGCGAAGCACCCGGCGGTGGACCGCTACGATCTGTCGAGCCTGTGCGGTATGATGTCCGGCGCCGCGCCACTCGACGCCGCGCTCGAAACGGCGTGCGTCCGGCGTGTCGGCTGCCGCCTCATCCAGGGATACGGCCTGACCGAGGCCAGTCCGGTGACCCACGCCAACCCGGACGAGCCCGGCAAGATCAAGCCGGGGACGGTGGGCCCGCTGCTGCCCAACACCGAATGCCGCATCGTCGATCCGGCGACGGGCGCGGACCTGGGCCGGGATGAGGACGGGGAGCTCCTGATCCGGGGGCCGCAGGTGATGCGCGGGTACCTGAATAACCCGGAGGCGACGGCGGCCACGCTCGACGCCGATGGCTGGCTCCACACCGGCGATATCGGGCACGTGGACGGCGACGGTTATTTTACGATCGTGGACCGGTTGAAGGAGCTGATCAAGTACAAGGGCTTCCAAGTGGCCCCCGCCGAGCTGGAGGCGCTGCTGTGCGCGCACCCGGCCGTGGCGGACGCTGCGGTGATCCCCGTTCCCGACGACGAGTGCGGTGAAGTCCCGAAGGCGTTCGTGGTCCTGAAGGGGGAGACGTCGCCCGCGGCGCTGATCGCGTACGTGGCCGAGCACGTCGCGCCGTACAAGAAGATCCGGGTGATCGAGGTGATCGACGCGATTCCCAAGTCACCGTCCGGCAAGATCCTGCGGCGGTTGCTCAAGGAGCGCGAGCGGGCAGCGGCGGTCAGTTGACCTTCAGCACGGCCTCGACGAAGCTCAGCGTTTTGGTCTCCACCCACTCCACCGATATGGCCTCTACCCTCATCGTCCCGATGCGGTCGCTGCTTGTCGTCACCACGCGGCCCTTGGCGGGGGAGGGCTTGATGTCGCGCGCCACGGCGATGCCGCGACGGGGATCGCACCGGAAGGTGAGCATCGAGGTCAGCGCCGCCCCGCCCGGCGAGCGCGGCGTGAACCCCAGCTCCACACTGGGATACGCGCCCGCCGTCGCGCTCTGGTCGTCGATCGCCGCCTCGTGCCCGGCGTTCTTGAGCTCGTCAGCGACGCGGTCGAGCACGGCGCGCACCACCTTTTGGAGTCGCTCCCCGCAGGCGCGCCGGCGACGCTCGTTTTCGTCGTGAGCGGGCTTCACGTCGCCCGCTCCCGCTCCCGACCCTGCTCCCGCCCCTGCTCCCGCTCCCGCCCCCGCCCCCGTCGCCGCTCCCGTGCGCTCCGCATAGCTCTTCAGGAGCGCGCGCAGCTTCTCTAAGCTCTTTTCGCTCATGAGTCGTCCCGATCGAGTCGCCAAGCCCGAATGAGATGATACGGCGCCCGGGCACACGCGCGATAGGGGACGGGGTACGGGGGGATTTCGCGGGGGGCTGAACCTACAGGTTGAGCGTCTGAAGCAGCCGCTGCACGCGCGGCCACTCGCTCAAGGGCAGCATGTCGTCGTCCGATTCCAGAATGAAGGAGGGCTCACTCACGCAGCCCGTGCTCGTGAGCGCGGCGCGCTGCGCGCACACCAGGTAGGGATAGACCGCGTCGCGGTGTAGCACCCACACGGCCGAGTCGCCGGGAGCCGGGTGCGGTCCGGGGCCGAGCCGGAAGAACATCAGGGTCCACTCGTGCCCGTCGAACGCCCGAATGCGCGCGTCGTAGGCCTGGGTATCGTCACAGCGGCGCATGATGTGCGCGATGATCCCGCAGGGGGCCTCGTAGCGGATGTCGCGTTGCGCCCTGGTCAGGACGCCCGCCACGACAACGTCGGCCGAGGCGAGCCGACCGGCGAGGGCGTGATCCGACGCAGGTGTGAGCGGCACTCGGTCGAGCGCCGCGTGATGGGAGACCGCGCAGGCCGAGAGCACCAGCAGGAGCACGCTCGTGACCGCCCCTTCGCGCGCGCCGGTTGCGACGCTGGTGACGTGCCGGTGATACGTGCTGTCCATGGGACCAACCCTCAGCTCACTGTCTCCGCTCTGACGAGAAGCAAGAGCGGTGCCACTCGGGAGCCAACGCGGGCGGGCCAAAAGGTGTGGCGCCTTTGCAGCACCGGGGCGGAAGGGCGGAACCGCGCCGCCTCTGATGCGGTTTACACCGTGCAGTCACCGCACGCGTTCGTCGCTGTTTCACTACACGCACAGGGTTGGAACGAGTATGACACAATCAGTCGATCTTCCGGTCGCGCAGAGCGGCCGCTTCCTCCTGGGCGGCGATCGCCCTGTCTATCGGCTGGGCTTCGGCGCCATGCGGCTCACCGGCACAGGAATCTGGGGCGAGCCGCGCGACCACGACGAAGCGATCGCCGTGCTCCGGCGGGCGCTCGAGCTGGGCGTCAATCTGATCGATACGGCCGACTCCTACGGGCCCGCAGTGAGCGAGCGTCTCATTGCGGAGGCGCTGCGCCCCTATCCGCCCGAGCTGGTGATCGCCACCAAGGGAGGGCTCGAGCGTCCCGGGCCCGACCAGTGGACGCCGAACGCGCGACCGGAGCACCTGCGCGCCGCCTGTGACGGCAGCCTGCGCCGGCTCAAGCTCGAGCGCATCGAGCTGTACCAGCTGCACCGCATCGATCCCGCCGTAGCGTTCGAGGATCAGCTCGGCACGTTGCAGGATCTGCAGCAGCAAGGGAAGATCCGCCACATCGGGCTGTCGGAGGTGTCCGTGGCGGACATCGAGCGGGCTCGCACGCTCGTGCGGATCGTCTCGGTGCAGAACCGGTACAACCTGGTGGAGCGCGGCGCGGAGCGGGTGCTCGAGTACTGCGAGCGCGAGGGCATCGCCTTCATCCCGTGGTTTCCTCTCTTCGCGGGCGATCTCGCGAAGCCGCGCGGGCCCGTGGCGCGCGTCGCCAAACGATTGCACGCGACGCCATCGCAGGTGGCGCTCGCGTGGCTGCTCAAGCGCTCGCCCGTGATGCTCCCCATTCCCGGCACGTCGAGCGTCCGGCACCTCGAGGAGAACGTCGCGGCGGCGCTGCTCGAGCTCGGCGATCGGGACTTCCAGGAACTCGATCGCGCCTGACGGTGGCAACGCACGAGGGGCGGTCGCAGCAGCGCTAGAGCGCGCTGCTGCGCACCGGCCACGGCGCACGCATGCCGCACTGTGCGCCTCCCGGACGCCGCACCGGAGCGCCACGCGCGACCTGTTTCCCCACGCCACGGGTCGGTCCGGTTTTTGCCCTTCCCTCGTCCGACCGACGTAGCAGCGGCACGAACGACATGGACGAGGGTGCGACGATGGCGCGCAGGATGGGTTGGAGCTTGTTGGCAGCGGCGGCCGCAGCGCTGATGGTCGCGGGCGCATGTAACGATCCGCAGAGTCCCAGGCCCCGAGCGCTGCTGGGCCTGCCGGACGTCGGCGCGCTCGCCGTGACCGTCGCCACCTCGGGCTCGAACACGCCGTCCGGTTACACCGTGACCGTGGACGGCTCCTCCAGCCAGTCCGTCGGCGCCAACGGTGTCGCGACGTTCGTCGGACTCGCGCCCGGAGATCACGTCGTCCTGCTGTCCGGCGTCCCGTCCAACTGCTCGGTGAGCGGTGCCAACCCGCGCACCGTTTCGCTCATCGCCGGTCTGGTGGCGGCCACGACCTTCTCGGTGAGCTGCACGGCGCCACCCCCACCGCCGACCACGGGCGAGCTGACGGTCACGACCAGCACGAGCGGCTCGAACATCGACGCGGACGGCTACACCGTCACGGTGGACGGCGGCGCGAGCCAGGCGATCGGCGTGAACGGCAGCGTCACGTTCAGCGGCCTATCGGCGGGGAGTCACACCGTCGTCCTGTCCGGAGTGGCGGGGAACTGCAGCGTGAGCGGCGGGACGTCCCGCACCGCCAACGTGACGGCGGGCGCGACGGCCTCTACGTCGTTCTCGGTGACCTGCACAGCGCCGCCGCCGCAGACGGGCAGCCTCTCGGTCAGCGCGAGCACAACCGGGTCGAACCTCGATCCCGACGGTTACACGGCGACCGTGGACGGCGGTGCGAGCCAGAGCGTCGCGACCAACGGGAGCGTGACGTTCACGGGGCTGTCGGCGGGGAGTCACTCGGTGGCGCTGTCCGGGGTCGCCGCGAACTGCTCGGTGAGTGGGTCGAATCCGCAGACCGTGTCGGTGCCCGCGGGCGGGACGGCAACCGCCAGCTTCACCGTGAGTTGCGCCGCGACCGGTGGAGGCACCGGCAGCGTGACCGTCAGCACCAGCACGACCGGCTCCAACCTCGATCCCGACGGGTACACGGTCACGATCGACGGTTCGTTCAGCCAGCCGATTGCGACCAACGGCAGCGTCACCTTCACCGGGCCGTCGGGCGACCACTCGCTCGCGCTGTCCGGTGTGGCCTCCAACTGCACGGTCGGCGGGGCGAATCCGCGCACCGTCACCGTGCCGGCGGGCGGCACCACGACCACGACCTTCTCCGTGACCTGCGCGGCAACTGGTGGTGGCGGCGGTAATGGCGAAGTCATCGGTCAGGGGCAGATCGGGAACGGGTCGCCCACGCCCGGAAGCGACGCGACGACGTTCGACTTCGACGTCCGTGGCGACCTCACCGGGCGGTTCACGGCCACCGATTACGCCGACATGCATGGCAGCACACCCGCGTCGCTCACCACCGATCCGGTGGCGGACCCCGCCACGTCGTTCACGGCGTACCGGAACAGCTCGAGCGCCTGCAGCGACCCGACCCATGGCGTGGAGGTCGACGCCGTCGGCCGCGAGGATACTGGTACTCTCGTGAGCTATACCCTGACCGTGTGCGACAACGGGCCGGCCGGGAGCGGCAGCGACTTCTTCCAGCTATTCATTCCGTCGCAGGGCTTCGGCCTCTCCGGTCCCGTGACCAGCGGGGACATCTCCAAGCGCTAGCATCTACGGGCTCTCCCGCCTATGACGCGCCTCGGCGGCCATCCGTCGAGGCGCGTCGGCGTGTCAGGCCTCGGTCCGGCCCCCGTGCGGGTTCGTGCCACGAAACTCCCTGTGGGAACTTCTCGTCGTCCAACCGGGTCTTGTGGCGCAGAGCCGTCGCCTCAGCCGACCCCAGGAGACGGGAGGACGCATGGAGCTCAGACTCCTCGAGACGAAGCGCACGTCCCAGAAGAAAACGCTGCTCGGCGTCGGAGCCACGTCGCTCGCGCTGCACGCCCTGCTCATTGCCGGCGCGGTGTACGCCACGCTGTCCGCCCGGCCGGCGGACAGCCGGGTGCGGATGGACACGACCGTCGTGTTGCTCACGCCGGCGCAACGGCAGCCGGCTGCGCCGCCACCTGCCGAGCTGGCGGAGCCGCTCAGAGGGTTCCAGACCGTGACGGTCCCGACCCAGCTGCCCACTGCCGTACCGAAGCTGGACCTGCAGGAGCGCTTCGACCCCAAGGATTACGCCGGCATCGGTGTGGAGGGCGGTCGCGCCAACGGAGTCGTGCCCTCCGGGAACGACGTCTATTCGGAGGCGCTGGTGGAGGAGCGGCCCGCCTTGCTGTCAGCGCCCCCGGCGCCCTATCCCGATCTCTTGAAGCGGGCCGGGATCCACGGCCGCGTGCTGCTGCGGGCCATCGTCGATACCACAGGTCGGGTGGAGCCCAGCTCGATCGAGATCGCCACGACGCCGAACCCCGGCTTCGATGTGCCCGCCCGCGAGTGGATCCTCAAGGCGCTGTTCCGGCCGGCTCGGGTGCACGGCAAGGCGGTTCGTGTCCACATCACCCAGCCGCTCGACTACTCCATCACGTCCGACTGACGCACCGCGAAGGAGGCGCTCATGTCCAAACCGCTGCTGCAGCTCGCCGCACTCGGCCTGGTCGGTCTCTCCCTCTGGAAGCTCGGAGCGTTCTTCTTCATCCCGCTGCTGTTCCTGGCGCTGAAGATCGCACTGGTCGTGGGCATCGTGCTGTTCGCCGTGTGGCTGTTCAAGCGCAACGACAAGAAAGGAACGTCGGACTCCGAGACCGGCTCGGCCTGACGGTCACGCGCCGCCGGGTCGGCGCAGCAACAGCCACACGAACGCCGCGAGGCCGATGGCCACAATGGCGTGCCGTACGCTCTGCTGCCCGATGCGCTGCGCCAGGCGCGAGCCCGCATAGCCGCCCAGCATCCCGCCCACGGCCATTGTCAGGGCGATCGGCCAGTGCACGATCCCTCCCGCCGCGAACATCACGACCGCTACGGCGTTGATGCACAGCGCGCCCCAGTTCTTGAGGCCGTTCATCTGGTGGATATTCGAGAGGCCCATGAAGCCGAGCACGGCGAGCATGAGAATCCCGATGCCCGCCCCGAAGTAGCCTCCGTAGACGGCGACGAGGAACTGCGCCGCGAGGAAGCTCCACCGCGGGGCCGGTTCCGGGGTGGTCACGGCAGAACTCGCCCCCGCGGGCAGGGAGCCGGGGCGCAGCCCGCGGAGCAGCGGTCCCTGGACGAGAAACAGGACGGTCGCCCCGAGCACGAGAAACGGCACGATACGGTCGAAGGCGGCGGGCGGGGTGTGCAACAGCAGCCACGCGCCGAACGCCCCGCCCGCGAGGCTCGGCGCCGTGAAGCCTATCACCCAGCGGCGGGCCCCGGTGAGCTCGTGGCGGTAGCCCCACATGCTGCCGAGCGAGCCGGGCCACAGCGCCACGGTGCTGGTGGCGTTGGCCACGAGCGGCGTGACGCCCAGGCCGACGATGGTGGGAAAGGTGAGCAGCGTGCCGCCGCCGGCCATGGCATTCACGGCTCCCGCCGCGGCGGCGGCGACGAGCGCGAGCATTAGGCGCACGACCGGCACGGCACTAGTGTAGCCGGCGGCGGGCCTTGCGGCCATGTGCACTGATCGTCCATCGTTGCCCGCTGGGCGCAGTCCAACCGGCTCGACACAGTGAGGGCCGCCACAGGAGGACTTTCGGATGGCACCGGTCACGGTTCAACGCTTGGTCAAGGAACTGGAAAAGTTGAAGGAGCAGGTGGACGCGGGAACCCTCAAGGCGCGGGACTACGATGAGCGGCTGGCGCGGATCATCCGCGAGCTGCGCGAGCAGGGCCTGGACGCCGATCGGGCTGCGATCACGGCGGCGCTCGCCGACGTGGCCAAACGGGGCATCGTCACGCCCGAGGTGCAGGAGCATCTCCGTCACCGCCTCGGATTGGCGTGAGAGTGAAGGGGGCGGGCGCGCTCGCCCTGCTGGTCGCGGCGCTGTGGCCGGTGGTTGCCCCGGCACAGGAGGGCGGCGAGGACGGGCAGTGGACCATGCCCGCCCGGGACTACGCGGCGACCCGCTACAGCCCCCTGGCGCAGATCAGCGTGGCCAACGCGGGTCGGCTGCGACCCGTGTGGACGTTCTCGACGGGGGTGCTGGGCGGCCACGAGGGCCAGCCCCTCGTCGTGGGCCACACGCTGTATGTCGTGACCCCGTACCCGAACGTGCTGTACGCGTTCGACCTCACCCGGCCGGACTATCCGCTCAAGTGGAAGTACCGCCCCGACGTGGATCCCAACGCCGTGGGGATCGCGTGTTGCGATGCGATCAACCGTGGGGCGTTCTACGCCGACGGGAAGATCGTCTACAACCTGCTGGACGGCCGGACCGTCGCGATCGACACCGCGACCGGCAAGGAGCTCTGGAAGACGAAGATCGCCGATCTGTCGCAGGGCGAGACCACGCCTGTCGCCCCATTTATCGTGAGGCGCCGCGTGATCGTCGGCGCGTCGGGGGGCGAGTTCGGCATCCACGGCTGGGTGAAGGGGCTCGATCTCCGCACCGGCCGGCTCGCATGGACCGCGTACAACATGGGCCCGGACAGCGAGATGCTGGCGTGGCCGGGGACGGTGCGGTCGTTCTACGAGAAGGGCAAGGACCTGGGCGTCACGACCTGGCCGAAAGACGCTTGGGCCCACGGCGGCGGGCCGGTGTGGGGGTGGATGTCCTACGACCCTCGCCTCGACCTGGTGTACTACGGAGTTGGTAATCCTGGTCCGTACAACCCGGAGCAGCGTCCCGGCGACAACAAGTGGACGGCGAGCGTGCTCGCCCGACGGCCCGACGACGGTGCCCTGGTGTGGGCCTATCAGTTCACGCCGCACGACAGCTGGGACTACGACGCCACCGCCGAGATGATCCTCGCCGACCTGACCATCGGGGGTGAGGAGCGCAGCGTGCTGGTCCACTTCGACAAGAACGGCTTCGCGTACACGCTCGATCGCGCCACGGGCGAGGTGCTCGTCGCCGAGCCGTTCGTGAACGTGAGCTGGGCCAAGCGGGTGGACCGCGTCAGCGGCCACCCGGTGGTCGACTCGAGCAAGCTCACGGGCGCGTCGCGCGGCAACGTGAAGGACATCTGCCCGAGCCTCGAGGGCGGCAAGACGCCCGCCGCACCGGCGGCCTACTCGGCGCGCACCGGGCTGTTCTACGTGCCGACCAACAACCTCTGCATGGACTACGAGGCGGTGACGGCGACCCGTATCGCCGGCACGCCGTTCATCGGCGCGAACACGCCGTACCACGCCGGGCCGGGCGGCCACCTGGGCGCGTCCATCGCCTGGGACGCGCGTGTCGGCCGCAAGGTGTGGGAGATCGACGAGCCGTACCCGGTCTGGAGTGGGGTGCTCGCCACGGCCGGGAACGTCGTCTTCTACGGCACGCTCGACGGCTGGTTCAAGGCCGCCGACGCGACGAGCGGGCGGCTCTTGTGGAAATTCAAGGTCGGGTCGGGCGTCGTGGGGAATCCCATCGCCTACACGGGCCCCGACGGCAAATCGTACGTGGCCGTCTACGCCGGGATCGGAGGCGACTGGTTCCTGCTCGCCGGGGACGTGCGCTCCGATGACCCCGCGGACGTGCGACCGCCCGCTGACTTCATGCGCGACATCGCCCGCCACACGAGTCAGGGCGGGATGGTGTGGCTGTTCGGGCTCGGTCCGTGAGCCACACCCTGGCCGTGCTGGTGCTCACCCTGTGCCTCGTTGCGGGTCTGATCCTCGTGCCTCTGGGGCTGCCGGGCCTGTGGGTGATGGTGGGCGGCGTACTGGGCTACGGCGCGCTTACGGGGTTTCGCACCATCGGGATCGCTACGATGGCGATCGTGCTCGGCCTCGCGTTTCTCGGGGAGCTGGTCGAGTGGTGGGTGGGGTTCGGGCTCACCGAGCGGTACGGCGGATCGCGCCGCTCCGGCTGGGGCGCGCTGATCGGCGGGATCGCGGGCGCCATGGTGGGCGTGCCGGTCCCGATCGTCGGCAGCGTGATCGGCGCTTTTGTCGGCGCATTCGCCGGCGCGGCGGTGTTCGAGTACTCGGTGTCGCGCGCGCCGACCGTGGCGGTGCGGGCGGGCTGGGGCGCGGTGCTGGGCCGCGCCGCCGGTGCCGCCGCGAAGATCGCGCTGGGCGTGGTGATCGCCGTCATCGGCGGCTTCGCGGCGGTGCAGGGGTGAGGCTCCTCCCCGTTCTCCTCCTCGTGGCGCCGGCCGCGTGTGGGCGCGGAGCGACTCCCGCCGACCAGCGCGTCGGCCCGCCCGCGGTGCGTCACGACGAGCATGTGTTCGCGGGCGGCGCCGCCCCCAACGCGGTGCGCTGGGAGAATCCCCACCGGGGAGACAGGCGGGCGGCGGCTGAGGGGGCGAAGATCTTCACCGCCATGAACTGCGACGGGTGTCACGGCGGCGCGGGCGTCGGGTGGGTGGGCCCGAGTCTGGCGGACGGCCGGTGGCGCTTCGGCGGGGCGGACGGCGAGATCTTCGAGTCGATCTATTAC
>QHTP01000048.1 GCA_003220855.1 Gemmatimonadota bacterium | reverse complement strand
GCCGCTGTCAGACTTGGTCCAGCCATTGGTCGAAACCCCCAGCAGGACTCTCGGGCTCAGCGTCCCGCCGAGCGAGATGTTGCCGCTCAGCGCGCCCTCACGGCCACTGCAACTCTGGCAACCGAGCGAGCCATACCCAAGACCGCCACCGAACCAGAAGCCATGACGCAGCTGCGCCGGCCGAGGCTGCTGCGCCAGCGCAGCGCCTGCGAGGCAAGCCGTGATCGCCGCCAGCGCGAGGCCCGTACGGATACGCGTGCCCTTCATGTGACCTCCAGGGAGTTGTGGGTCTCCAGGGCGCACTACCCGTCGCCTTGCCCGACCATGCGATCTGCGGGTAAGGGGCCGTGAGCATACCGTGCACGGGGGCGCACAGATGTGACTTGCATCACCAGGTCAATGCGCGCCCTGGCGAGCGGCTCTATTTCCTATATTGCGACCCCCGTATCGAGGCACGGCGTGACGCAACCCAATCCGCTCCCCGACGACTCCTGGGCGGTCGACGAGCGCTCGCTGCAGCTGTTCGTCGACAAGCTCAAGCAGCCGCCGGCCGACCGTGCCTGGTACGAGCTGCGGCGCGAGGCGGAGCGCATCGCCCTCGTCCCCGGCTTCGACCGGCTGATCACGCTCGACGCCAACGCGATCAAGGAGTTGCCCCATCAGATCGACGTGGCCCAGCGCGTGCTACGCGACATGGGCGGCCGCGCCATCCTGGCCGACGAGGTCGGCCTCGGCAAGACGATCGAGGCGAGCATCATCTATAAGGAGCTGGCGATCCGCGGGCTGGCGCGTCGCGTGCTGATCCTCACGCCCGCCTCGCTCGTGGGCCAGTGGCAGGGCGAGCTGGAAGAGAAGTTCTTCGAGCACTTCGACACGCCCACCGAGCCCGACGACTGGCAGCGCGGGACGATCACCAGGGCGATCATCTCACACGACCGCGCGCGCTCGCGCCGCCACGCCGAGGAGATCCTGCGGCACCGCTGGGACCTGGTGATCGTGGACGAGGCGCACAAGGTGAAGAGCCATCGCGGCGCCACGTACCAGTTCATCGAGAAGATCGAGCGCGACTTCATCCTGCTGCTCACGGCGACGCCGCTCCAGAACGACCTGCGCGAGCTGTACAACCTCATCACGCTGCTCCGGCCCGGCCAGCTCGGCACCTGGCAGGAGTTCAAGAGCGAGCACCTGGTCTCGGGCGACCACCGCCAGCCGCGCGACCCCGAGGCGCTTCGCACGCTGACGCACGAGGTGATGATCCGCACGCGGCGCTCGAGTGTCGCGCTCGACCTGGACCTGCCGCCGCGCCGGCCGCGCCACCCCGAGGTCAAGCTGACGCGCGCCGAGGCGGACCTATACCAGCGCACTACCGAGTTCCTGCGACGGTTGTATCGCGAGGGTTTCATCCAGCCGGCCGAGCAGGAGGAGACGGAGGACGGAAAGCGGCGCCGGCGGCCCACCAAGAAGGGGATCCTGCAGCTCGCGGTCATCCACCTGCGCCAGCGGCTGTGCTCTTCCGCGCGCGCGCTCGCCGAATCGCTCCAGCATCTGGGGGAGGCCGAGCGCATCAGCCCCGAGTATCGCACCATCGCCCGGCAGCTCGCGCAGCGGGCGCAGCGCATCAAGACGCACGCCAAGCTGGACGTCTTGACAAAACTACTGGAGGAAACGCCGGACCGCGTGGTGGTCTTCAGCGATCATCGACCGACGATTCAGCTGATCGAAGAGCGCGTCAAGCAGCTGGGCCGCAAGCCCATCGTCTACTGGGGGGCCCACTCCACCAGCGAACGGGACACGCGGATCCGCGCCTTCCACCAGGATCCGCGCAGCGTCCTGATCGCCACCCGCGCCGGCAGCGAAGGGCGCAATCTGCAGTTCTGCAACGTGCTCGTGAACTACGACCTGCCGTGGAACCCGATGGTGGTGGAGCAGCGCATCGGCCGCCTACACCGCATCGGGCAGACGCGCGAGGTCCACATCGTGAACCTCGCAGCGGCGGGGACCATCGAGGCGTACATCCTCCAGCTACTCGACCAGAAGATCAAGCTGTTCGAGCTGGTCGTGGGCGAGCTGGACCTGATCCTGGGCGAGTTCGGCGGCGCCCAGAAGTTCGAGGGCCGGCTCGCGGAAGAGTGGCTCGCCGCCGAGAGCGAAGCGGACTTTGCGCGGCGGGTGGCGACGCTGGGCGCCGACATCGAGAAGAGCAGTGCGGCGGGCAAGGAGCAGGAAGCGCTCAACTCCCTCATCGCGCCGGACGACAACGCCATGCGCCTCGAGCGCCGTTTCGGGACGCTGTCGGTCCCCGGACGCCTGCGGCTCGGGCTCGGCACGAGCCAGGTGGTCAAGGCGGCCGGCTGGGACCAGAAGCGCCTCAAGCTCGGCTTGCACGTGAAGGACGTGCTGGAAGCGCTCGAGTCGATCGAGCCGGTCGGGGGCGTCACGACCGCCCACCCGGCCGGTCGGCATCCGAAATACGGGGACCTGGTGCGGCTCACCGGCCTAACCAGCGCCGGCCGCGCGATCACGCTCGTGGCACAGGTCGACCGCCTGCCCCTCGCGCTCGTGGATATCGAGGCTGACGCGTGAAGCGCAAAGCGCTGCGCCAACCCCCGCGCAAACCTCGCAGCAAGCCGCGGGCAGCGGCGGTTCAAGCCCCCCTCCGGGACGCCGATCCCCTGGCGGGCTCCGCGCTGCGGCCGCTGCTCGAGCGCTACTGCGAGCTCGCGGGGGTGAAGCAGACGTCCCTCGGCCCCGATCACGCGGAGCTGAAGCTACCCCCAGCCGAGCGCCCGTTCTTCAGAGACCGCGAACGCGTGAGCGTCGCGTTCTCGCTCGACGCGCTTGAGCGCGACCCGGAGGCCGAGATCGCGGTGCTCGGCAGCCCGTTCCTCTCCCAGGTGGTGGAGGCGATTCGCGCCAGGGCGGCGCGGCTCTCGCTCGGCCTGATCGCCCCGGCCGACCTCCCGTCGAGCGATCCGCGGGGCGCCGAGCCGACGATTCCTGTGCGGGACGGCACGGTCACGCGTCGTGCCACCAGGGTGGCGGTGCACCCGGTGGGGCGGCTCGTGGCGCGCGTCGTGCTGCGCGCCGGAGCGGGCGTGGAAGAGGCGGTGGTCGAAACCGACGTGTACGACCTGTCCGCCGGCGCCCCGGTCGGTGCCGATGTGGCCGCCGCGTTCCGCGAGCTCGAGGCGGGCCGGGTCGAGCCCGCTGATCCGACGGTCGCCGCGGCGGCCCCGGTACCGGCGCGGGAGCCCGGCGAGCTGCTGCAGCTCCTCTT
The DNA here is from genome assembly GCA_003220855.1 of Gemmatimonadota bacterium. Classification (GTDB taxonomy): domain Bacteria; phylum Gemmatimonadota; class Gemmatimonadetes; order Gemmatimonadales; family GWC2-71-9; genus AG41. The sequence goes on along the minus strand of QHTP01000048.1, from coordinate 5,105 downwards.
GAGCCATCTGCGGGAGAAGGCGGCCGAGCGCGTCGCCACGCGCCGTGCGGCGGCGGAGCAGGAGCTCGCCACCGAGCTCGGCCGGCTGGACCGATACTTCGAGTCGGTACTGAAGGAGCAAGCCGACCCGGAGGGGATCGCCACGGTCACCGCGCTGGCCGAGCGGCGCCGCGCTGAAGAGATCCGACGCAGTCAGGTGCAGGCCGTCGTGCATCCGCTGCAGCTCGTCGAGGCTGCCGTGCTGATGCAGCGCGCCGAGTGGCAGGTCGAGTCTAAGGGGGGGCGGCGCGCGACGTTCGCCGCACAGCGGTCGCTCGGTGGCGTCTCCGGCTGGTCGCTCGCGTGTCCGCACTGCGGCCGCCCGCCCACCACGCTGGTGATCTGCCGGCACGACCACTGCGGCTGCGAGTCCTGCTCGCACCGCTGCTCAGTGTGCGGCGAGGACTTCTGTGTGGACCATGGGACGGCTGAGTGCCGAGTGGACGGCCTGCCGGCCTGCGACGAGCACGTGCAGGTGTGTCCGTCCTGCCGGCTCGAGCACTGCACCGCGCACGCCGGCGTGTGCGCGGAGGAGGGGCACGCGGCGTGCTCCGCGTGTCTCGCGCCGTGCGGCAGCTGCGGGCGGGAGGTCTGCAACCGGCACGCGCAACGCAGCCACGCCGACGCCCCGAAGGGGAGCCGCCGCCTGTGCGCGGCGTGCCTCAGGTACTGTGAGGGCGGAACCAACGAGCCGGTGGGCGTGGACGAGGTGGCATCATGCGCGAGCTGCGGCAAGTCCGTGTGCGCGGCGCATCAGGCGGTGTGCGCGGTGGATGAGCAGGTTCACTGCTCGCCCCACCTGCGCCGCGCCGACCGGTCGCGGCGCCTGGTGTGCGCCCGGCACCGGAGTGCCTGCGCCGAGGAGCCGGCGGCGCTGTTCGCCTCCGACGAGGTCGCGGCGTGTCCCATCTGCGGTAGGGGGACGTGCGAGCTGCATCGCGCGGCATGCGAATACTGCGGCCGCAGCGTGTGCAGCGCGGAGCTGAGCGCCGAGTCGCACCGCTGCGCCACCTGCGCACAGTTGGCGGCGGTGAGCGATCCTCCGGACGCGCTGGTCACCGTCGCGCTGGCGGCGGCCGGCGGCGAGCCGCAGGCGTCCCGTCGCTGGCGGATGGCGCGCGACAAGAGCCACGTGGTGGTTGAGGTCGACCTGGGGCGGAAGCGCACCGCCGTCGTCACGCTGCGGCACGACGAAAACGTGGCGGACGGTGTGGTGCACCACTCCCCTCCCTAGGACGGCCGGTCGTACTCGAACAGCTCGCTCGGCGTCACCCGGAGCGCGCCGCACAACCGCTCGATCGTGTCGGCCCGGATGAGTCCGAACCGCCCACTCGGCCGGGTGAGCCGGTAGATCGTGTTCAAGCTCAGGCCGGTGAATTTGGCCAGCCCGTAAGGCGAAACCTCCCGCGCCTCGAGCAGCTGCCGTAACTGCAACCGCACCACACCCCTGCGACGAAAGCGGACCTTCTGGCCTCGATACCGTGGCATCCGCACCCTCCTTGCGTGATATAACAACTTGACATATTATAACAGCCATCAGCTATATCATCTAGAGCTGATATAGCGCAGCACGACCGAGCGACCGCGCCCTAGACAAGGACCCGCAGCAAGGCCGTAAGGAGGCCCGCATGGGACGCAGGCTGGACATGATGGGACGCAAAGTGACGGACGTGCTCGCCAAGATGGAGGTGGGCGAGCGCGAGGAGGCCCAGCTGGTGCACGATGTCGAACCCAAAGAGCAGCTGGTGTTTACGGGCCCGGCCGATTGGACCCCGGACCAGGCCGAGCAGTACATCGATTGGCGCATCCACCAGGTGGACCAGAACGTCGCCAAGCTGCGCCAGCAGCTGGACGATCTGATCACGATGCGACGGCGCTGGTTGGCCGTCACCGGTGGGCGCTCCAAGGTTTTCGGCAGCAGCGGCGGCAGCAGCAACGGCAACGGCAATGGCAATGGCAACGGCAATGGGCATGACACGGTCAGTGAGATACCCTCCTCGAGTGGCGTCTAACGACTAGACGGGACGTGCGGGGCCCGGGGGGCGCAGGTTGGCCCCCCGGCGCTTGCACCTCCCCCGTTGACACGGCCGCGCCGCCGTGCCACGCTACCTCCGCCGATGCGTCCCGTCAGCCACACCGTCATCCATCCCGTTCCCGCCTCGATCGAGCGCGTCTTTGCCGTGCTCACCGACCCGGCGCGCATCGCCCAATGGCTCCCGGGGTGCGCCGGGGTGGAGAGCCCCGTACCGCTGCGCAAGGGCGTGCGCTTCAAGGCGCGCTTCGGAAACCGCGTGACCGAGTTCGAGGTCGTGGACTTCGCGCCGCCCACGGCGTTCGGCTTGGTGGAGCGTGGTGAGCGTAACGGCTGGAAAACGCTGTTCCGGCTCGACGAGACCGCCGGGTCGACGGCGCTGACGGTGAGGGACGTGTGGGCCCCGCGATCGGTCATCGCCTGGCTGCGCGGGCGGCTGCGGGAGAAGCGCAAGGTAGAGAGCCAGCTGGAGGCGATCCTGGCAAATGTGCGCAAGCTGCTGGCGGCGTAGCCGCTAGTTCGCGCGCCCGCGCACCGCGTCGAACGCGCTTTCGATCTCCTGGACCGGCTCGAGCGGGGCGTCCGACAGATTCGTGAGCACCGCCACCACGACATGCGCGTCGCGGTCCAGACCGAACGCCGCCGTGCCACCGACCGCGCTGCCGCCGTGGAAGGCCCAGCGGTGCCCCGCGCTGTCGGCCCGCAGGAACCAGCCGATCCCATAGCCCGTCTCTTCGCCCGCGCTGGTCCGCTGCGAGGTGAACAACAGGTCCAGCGTTTCCCGTTTCAAGAACCCGGGCGCGACCAGCGCGGACCCAAACTTCACCAGATCCTCGGCGGTCGAGACGAACCCGCCTCCCGCCCACTTGTAGCTGTTGTCGACCGGCGGCGCGACGTGATACACCCCAGCGCTCTCGCCATCAAAAAATTGCGTGCGGCCCGGGATGATGCTGTCGGCGCGGTCGGGCGCGGTGTGCGTAAGCCCGAGGGGGCGAAACACGTGCGCCGAGATGTAGGGGAGAAAGTCTTCCGCCGCGGCGCCCTCCACCACGGCCGCAACGAGGTTCCAGCCATAGCTCGAATAGGAGAAACGTGTGCCGGGGGGAAACAAGAGCGAGTCGTCCTGGAAGATGGTGAGCCCGTCGCGCACCGCGGCGAAGTGGCGGTTCTGGAAGAACTCCCGGTCCTGGTAATGCCTGATGCCCGCGAGATGGCCCGCGAGCTGCCGCGTGGTGATGGGATACCCTTTGACGGGGAAGGTCGGCACGTAGCGCTGGATCGGCGCGTCGAGGTCGAGCTTCCCCTGCTCGTACAGCAGGGCCACGGCGGCGGCCGTGAGCGGCTTCGATACGCTGCCGATGCGGAACTGCGTCTCGCGCGTGACGGGTCGCCGGTGGGCGGCGTCGGCATAGCCGAACCCCTCCGACCACACCAGCGTCCCGTCGATCGCCACCGCGACCTGCATACCGGGAATGCGCGGGGCGAGCCGCTCGCACACGAGCGTACGCATCCGCGCGACGGTCTCCGTGTACGCGGCAGGCACGCTCCCGGCGCGGTGCGACACGCACGGCGCCGCCTGGGCGGAGCCGACCCCGACCAACGCCACCGCGATCAGGACGCTCGTAGACCTCACCCCCTATCCCCGGGACGGATACGTTTCGTGGAGCCGTAAATGAAAGTCGGGAAGACCTTCTACGCCAAGAACCGCCGGGAGTGGCGCGCCTGGCTGGCGCGCCACCACAAGACGGCGCCCGAGATCTGGCTCATCTATTATAAGAAGCACAGCGGCAAGTCGCGCGTGTCTTACAACGACGCCGTGGACGAGGCGCTGTGCTACGGCTGGATCGACAGCACCTTGAAGCCGGTCGATGCCCGCTGCTACGCGCAGCGCTTCTCGCCCCGCCGGCCGACCAGCAGACTCTCCGACATGAATCGCGAGCGCGTGCGGCGCCTGATCGCCGCGCGCCGCATGACCCGGGCGGGGCTGGAGCGAATCCGACACGTCTTCGACCATAAGAAAGACACCAAAAAGCTCGTGTGGCGGCTCCCGCCGGACATCCGCAAGCGTCTCGAGGCGGACGCGGTCGTGTGGAAGCGCTTCCAGCGCTTTCCCGAATCCTACCGGCGGATTCGCGTCGGCTGGATCGCGGCGGCCCGCCACCGCCCGGAAATCTTCGAGCAACGGCTGCGGCACTTCATCAAGATGACCGCCCGGAACAAGCGCTTCGGCATGGTGCAGTGACGCCGGGCGTCAAACGGTCGGATCCAGCATCTTCCCGGCATGCTGCTCCACGAGCTGGTCACGACCTCGGGCCGCGTTGCGGCCACGAGCGGCCGGTTGGCGAAAATCGAGCTGCTGGCCGCCCTGCTGCAACGGGCTGCGGCGGACGAGATCGAGACCGCGATCGCCGCCCTGTCGGGGTCGCTGCGCCAAGGACGGATCGGTGTCGGATACGCCGCTCTCCGCGCGGCGCGGACCGAGCGGGCGGCGGACGATCCGTCCCTCACGCTGGCCGCGGTGGACGCGGCACTCGAGCAGGTGGCCCGGACCAGGGGCTTGGGCTCCGCCGCGGTGAAGGACCGGCTGCTGCGCGAGCTGTTCGCGCAGGGCACCGAGGAGGAGCAGGAATTCCTGTTCCGCCTGCTGATCGGCGAGCTGCGCCAGGGAGCGTTGCAAGGACTCATGGTCGAGGCCGTGGCGCGTGCGACAGGACTCGACCCGGACGGCGTGCGGCGCGCCGCGATGCTCGCGGGGGATCTGGGCGTCGTGGCGCGCGCCGCGCTCACGGACGGCGCCGCGGGCCTCGCGCGGTTCCAGCTGGAGCTGTTTCGCCCGCTCCAGCCGATGCTCGCGCAGCCTGCGGACGACGTCGCGGACGCCCTGGCGCAGCTCGGCGAGGCGGCGTTCGAATACAAGCTCGACGGCGCGCGCATCCAGGTGCACCGCTCGGGCGACGAGGTGCGCGTGTTCTCGCGCCAGCTGAACGACGTGACCCCGGCGGTGCCGGAGGTGGTGGACGCGGCGCGGCGACTC
>QHTP01000047.1 GCA_003220855.1 Gemmatimonadota bacterium | reverse complement strand
GAAGGTGCTCTATACCTCGGGATACACCGACGACGCGATGGTCCGCCAGGGCGTGCTCAACGCGGGCGTCGCCTTCTTGCAGAAACCGTTCGTGCCGGATTCGCTGGCGCGCAAGGTGAGGGAAGTGCTGGACGGCTAGTCGTGCGACGGTAGGGCGGTCACTTCCGATCCAGTACGTCCCTGATCCGACCCAGCAGATCCGTCGCCATCCACGGTTTGTGCAACAGCGGCATCGAAGGGTCGAGGCTCGCCACGCGGTCGGAATCCGAGTATCCGCTCGCGAACAGGAACGGGACGGTCACACCCTCGCGCCGGGCCGCGTCGTACAGAGCACGCCCGCCGAGGCGCGGCATCACCAGGTCCGAGAAGACGAGCCGCACGCCCGCGATCTGCCGCAGCGCTTCGAGCGCCTCGAGCCCGTCGGCCGCCGTGACGACCTGGTAGCCGGCCTCCTCGAGGATGCGCTTGGCCGAGCGCCGCAGCTGATCGTCGTCTTCGACCACGAGCACCGTTTCAGAGCCGCCGCGGGCCTCGGGCTCCCCGGAGCGCTGCAGCGCGGGGACGGCCGCCTCGTCGGCGAGCGGGAAGTAGATCCGGAAGCGGGTGCCCTTGCCCGGCTCGCTGTCGACCTCGATACCGCCGCCGTGCTGCTTCACCAGGCCGTACACGGTGGCGAGCCCCAGCCCCGTGCCCTTCCCCGGCGCCTTGGTCGTGAAGAACGGCTCGAACATGCGGGCGCGCGTCGCCGCGTCCATGCCGACCCCAGTGTCCTCCACCGCCAGGCAGACGTGGTCCCCCGCGTGCACCGCCCCGCACGCCTGGCGTTGCTCCTCGGAGAGGTGCACCAAGTGGGTCTCCAGCCGCAGCACCCCGCCGTCCGGCATCGCATCGCGCGCGTTAGTCGCGAGATTGAACAGGATCTGCTCCGCGGCGTGCGCATCGGCCCGTACGTCGGGGAGGTCCGCACCGTCCTGCGCCACGATCTCCACGTCGGCGGGGAGGATGCGGCGCAGGAACCCCGTCAGGTCGCGGACCAGCCCGCCCAGCGACAGGGGCTGGAGCTCCAGGCGCGAACGCCGCGCGAATCCGAGCAGCTCCTTCACCATCACGCGCCCGCGCAGGGCCGCCGACATCACGTCGCGCAGATCGGCGTGGGCCGGCTCGAGCGTCGTGGGAATCGCCTTGGCGAGCAGCTGCGCGTTGGCGAGGATGATCGTGAGCAGGTTGTTGAAGTCGTGCGCGATGCCGCCGGTGAGCTGGCCGATCGCCTCCAGCTTCTGCGATTGCCGCAGCTGCTCTTCCAACGCCCGCTGCTCGGTCACGTCTTCGGCGATCGTCTCGAAGCATTCAATGGAGCCGTCGGCGCGACGAACCGCCCGCCCGGCGAGCTGAACCAGGATGGCTTGGCCGTTGCGGCGCTTCCACGTCACCTCGACACCATCGATCGCGTCTCCCGAGCTTTCGAACCGCGCCAGGATGCGCGCGCGCTCCCCGGGGGTCGCGTACACGTCGGTCGCGAGGTCCACGCCGAGCAGCTGTTCCGCGGACTCGTACCCGAGCATCGCCACCAGCGCAGGGTTGACCGTGAGAAAGCGCCCGTCGGGTGTGGAACGGTAGATCGCGTAGGAGGCGTGCTGCACCAGCGCCCGGTGGCTCTCCTCGGAGCGGCGCAGGGCTTCCTCCGCCCGTCGCCGCTCGGTGATGTCCGTGCCGACGCCGATCACACCCGCCACCGGCCCGTCCCCGTCCCGCACCGGCGAGTACCACGTCTCGAACACGATGCCGAACACTTCGACGACGGACGAGAAGGTCTCGCCCGCCAGGGCGCGTCGCACGTCGGCCAGCGCGTGCGGCAGGTCGGCGTACAGCTCGAACGCGGAGCGGCCGACGAGCAGCGCGGGCCGCACGCCCAGGGCATCGAGCCCGCGCCCTTCGACCATGGTGAACACGCCGTGACGGTCGAGCGCGAACAGCACGAGCGGCGCGCCGGCGATCACCGTGCGCAGCCGCTCCTTGTTCTCGCGCAGCGCCCGCTCCTGCCGCCGCCGCTCGGTCACGTCCCGCGCGTTGACGATGAGGTGGGCCGAGCCGCCGAGCTCCGCCCGGGCCTGCCCCACCGCGTCGAGCATCCGCCACGAGCCGTCCCGCGCCCGGAAGCGGAACTGCGCGGCTTGCGGGCTCCCGGGACGCTGGATCGCACGGGCCAGTGCCTCGGCCACGAGCGCGATGTCCTCGGGGTGCACGTAGTCGAAGGCGTTGCGCTCCAGCAGGTCGCTGGGCCCGTAGCCCAGCACCCGCTCGACCGAGGGGCTCGCGTAGCGGAACACGCCGTTCTCGCCGACGACGGTGACGATGTCGGAGGCGTTCTCGATGAGCGAGCGGAAGTGCTCCTCGCTCGACCGCAGGGCGGCCTCGGTCCGGGCACGATCGATGGCGGTCGCGAGCACGTTGGCGACCGCCTGCAGGAAGTGCGCGTCGTGGATGGTGAACTCGCGGCGGCGCGGCGTGTGGGCCCCCAGGATGCCGAACGGCCGGTCTTTGCCGTGCACCAGCACGCTGAGGCTCGAGACCACGGCGTCCGCCGGGAGAATCGTCCGCCCCACGGCGCCGGCCCGCCACCCCACCCCGGCGCGCAGCACCAGCGTGCGGCTCTCGGGCCGCAGCTCCAGCAGGCTGGCGAACTCCACCTCCAGGGCGCGCGCCGCGAGCGCCACGGCGGCATCCGTCAACTCCGCCACCGGCGCGCCCGCGAGGGCCTGCTGCCCCAGCTGCGCCACCGCCTCCTGCTGCCGCGCCGCGCGCAGCCGCTCCTCCGACAGCGTCAGCCGTGCGTCGCGGGCCGAGTCGTCCTCGCGCAGCAGTCTGAACCGGTTCGTGCGCAAACCAGCCATGGCACTCCGTGACGTGGTCCGGGAAATGATGCGCGAGGGCGTATCGCGGTAATGCTCGAGCGTCCTGCAGTTGTGAAGCTTGCATCCCACGCTGCCGCTTTCCATTATGGGCTTCACACAAACTGGGTGCGCGCCGTCACATGTGTGCCAAGTGAGACCGGGACAATGACCTACCACGCGGCGCCCTGATGCAGTACGTGCTGCTCGAGGACCTGGCGATCATCTTCGCCGGCTCGCTCGTCGTCATTCTCGCATTCCACCGCCTCAAGCTCCCCGCCCTCCCCGGGTTCATCGTGGCCGGGGTGCTGCTCGGCCCGAACGCCCTCGGCCTCGTATCCGACGTCCACCAAGTGGAGAGCCTCGCCGAAGTGGGCGTGATCCTGCTGCTGTTCACCATCGGCATCGAATTCTCCCTCAGCCGGCTGCGGGAGATGGGTCGCCAGGTGGTGATCGGCGGCGGCGCGCAGGTGCTGCTCACCGTGGGGTTGAGCGCTGCCCTCGCCGCCGGGCTCGGTCTCCCGTGGCCCGTCGCCGTGCTCGTGGGATTCCTGGTCGCACTGTCGAGCACCGCCATCGTGCTCAAGGGACTCGCCGACAAGGGCGAGATCGACACGCCGCACGGTCGCCTCGCGACGGGAGTGCTCATCTTCCAGGACCTGTGCGTCGTGCCGATGATGCTCGTGCTGCCGTTTTTGGCCGGCGCAGCAGACGGGGGCGCGGGCGGCCTGGCATGGGCGCTCGCCAAGGCCGCGTTGGTGGTGGCGGGCGTACTCGTGCTGGCGCGGACCGTGGTGCCGCGCGTGCTGAGCGAGATCGTCAAGACGCGCAGCCGGGAGTTGTTCCTGATAGCGGTCATCCTCGTCGGCACCCTCACCGCGCTCGGCACCGCGGCAGCGGGAGCGTCGCTCGCGCTCGGCGCGTTCCTGGCGGGCCTCGTGATCTCGGAGTCCGATTACGGGCACCAGGCCATGGCCGAGCTGCTGCCGTTCCGCGACGTCTTCATCTCACTGTTCTTCGTGACGGTGGGGATGCTGGTGCAGGTGGGGTTCCTGCGCGACCACCCGGCGCTGGCGTTGCTCGGCGTGGCGGCCATCATGGGCGGCAAGAGCGTGCTCGCCGCGCTCGGCCCAGCGCTCCTGGGATACTCGGGACGGGTCGCCCTGCTCGCCGGCCTCGCCGTCTCCCAGATCGGCGAGTTTTCGTTCGTGCTGGCGCGGCAGGGCCGCGGTACGGGGCTCTTGCCCGAGGGGCTGTACCAGTCGTTCCTCGCCGTGGCTGTGCTGACGATGCTGGTGACGCCGTTCGCGCTGCAGAGCGGCCCCGTGCTGCTGGACGGCCTGGAGCGCTTGATTCCGCTCGACCGTCTGCTTCCGGGGTTTCGGCCGCAGGCGCTCACGCCGGTCGGCGAGCCGCTCACCGACCACGTGATCGTCGCGGGGTACGGGCTGAACGGGCGCAACCTGGCGGCCGCGCTGAGGAGATTCTGCGCGGGCTCGGCGCGGAGCGGGCGCGCATGCTGGTCGTGGCCATCTCCGATCCGGCCGCGACCCGGCGCATGGTCCGGGTCGCGCGCGGCCTCAACCCGCGCATCTACATCATCGCGCGCACCCGCTACGTGGTGGAGATGCCGGAGCTGACGCGGCTCGGGGCCGATGTCGTGATCCCGGAGGAATTCGAGACTTCGATCGAAATCTTCGCCCGGGTGCTGGCGCACTACGGCGTGCCGCGCGGGGACATCGACCGGCTGGTGGACGAGATCCGCGGCTCGCACTACGAGGTGCTGCGCAGTGATACAGCCGGCCGCTTGAGCCTCGACGCCGTCGCCGGCGTCCCGCAGATGGCGATCGAGCGCATGCGCCTCTCCCCCCAATCGACGTTGGCCGGTAAGCGGCTCGCCGCTACCGGCCTGCGCAGCCAGACGGGCGCTCTGGTATTGTCGGTGGTCCGAGGAGACGAAGAGGTCGCGACTCCAGGTCCCCAATTTCGGCTGGTCGCGGGGGACGTGCTCGTGGTCGTTGGTCAGCCGCATCAGCTCCAGGCGGCCGCGAGGCTGGTCGCCGGCAATAGTGTGGCGGAATCGCAACAACTGAATGTTTGACTGTTGCGACGGAGCCCCGAATAGATGGCGAAAATATAGGTATATTGGGCATTATCTCGCGAGTGTGTGCTCACTCCAGAGCATAATATCAGCTAGCACAATAGCTTACACCAGCGCAAGATCCGGAAAAGTGCCGTAACTATTTGTGAAATAGGCTGTTACGTTTTCCACATCCGGCCCATTTTCTGCCCTGGGCTAGATTCCCGCCATGCCAATACCCCCCCTGTACGGCCATGAGGGGACCCGAAACCGGCTGGTAGGCGCCATCGCCTCCGGCCGGTTGCCGCAAGCGCTCCTGTTTGAGGGTCCCCGGGGAGTCGGAAAGCAACGCCTGGCGTTATGGCTGGCACAGGCACTGGTCTGCGAGAACCCGGGAGACGGGAGCAGGGAAACGGGCAAGGGGGAACCGTGCGGCAAGTGCCAGCCTTGCAGGTTGGTACTGAACCTCTCGCACCCCGACGTGCACTGGTTCGTGCCGCTCGAGCTCACGAAGAAGACCGGCGATGCGGACAAGCAGGTCGACGTGGTGGAGGAAGCGCTGGGCGCGGAAATGACGGCGCGGCGGGAGCAGCCGCTGTACGAGGCGCCGTCCGGTCTGGCGAGTCACGGGATCGCGGCCGTACGGCTGCTGTTGCGGCAGCTGGCGCTCAAGCCGGCACTGGCCCAACGCAAGGTGTTCGTGATCGGCGATGCGGAGCGGCTGGTCCCCCAGGTGGGTGCCGAGGCGGCCGCGAATGCGCTGCTTAAGGCGCTCGAGGAACCGCCGGCAAATACCGTATTCGTACTGACGGCGACTGCTCCCGAGGGGTTGTTGCCGACGATTTTGTCTCGCGTAGTGCGGGTTCGAGTGGCGAGACTTGCCGACAGCATCGTGGCAGCGTTCGCTCAGCAGGAGCTTGGCGTCAGGGGACAACGTGCTGTCGCGCAACGGGTTGCAGCTGCCGACGGGTGCATCGGCAGGGTCCTTGCAGAGGAGGGGCGTGGGGAGCGGGGTGGGGAGGCGGCGGAGCGGTTTGCCGCCGCCGTGAAGGCCGGACCGGTGCGTCGTTACGCGTTCGCGCTCGGGCAGCAGCCGTTCCAGGCGCGCGGCGGATTCACCGGGATGCTCGACGGCTTGCTCGAGCGACTGCGCGAGCAGGCCCGGTCGGGCAAGGAGACCGGCAGGGTGGTACAGGCGATCGCGCAAGTGCTCGAGGCGCGAAGCCTCGCCCAGGGCAACGTGAACCCGCAGCTCGTCGCGGCCGTACTTGGCGGGGACTGGGAATGAAGCTGTCACACGTGGACGAGGCGGGCCGCGCCCGCATGGTGGACGTAGGCGACAAGCCGGTCACGGTGCGCACCGCGGTCGCCGAGGGAGCGATCCGGATGTCGCGGGAGGCGTTTCGGCTCGTCGCCGAGCAGCAGGTGGTCAAGGGCGACGTGCTCGGGGTGAGCGAGGTGGCGGGGACGCTCGCGGCGAAGCGCACCGCGGAACTGATTCCGCTGTGCCATCCCCTGGGTCTCGACCATGTGGAAGTCGAGGCGACGCTCGAGGAAGGGCTTCCGGGGGTACGGGTCCGGGCCGCCGCGAAGGCGGTGGGTCGGACAGGCGTGGAGATGGAAGCCCTCACGGCGGTGTCGGTCGCGTTGTTGACGGTTTACGACATGGTGAAGGCCGCCGACCGCGGCATGGTGATCGAAAAGGTGCAGCTGCTGGAGAAGACCGGCGGCACGCACGGCGACTGGCGGCGCGACGCGGCCGATTGATCGATGCTTGATGAGGCGGGGCCAGTTTGGGACCGCCGGGACTTACAAGAGAGGTCTATGCAGACGAAGACCCAGAAGTTGATGTTGCAGGGGGGCTTGATTCTGCTCGGAGCACTGGTCGTAAGCAGCGTGGGCGGGTGGGCTCGACGTGCCACCGCCGACGACCAGCCGACGCCGTTGACCGCGCCCGCAATCGTGGGCGAGCTGCGCTCGCTCGAGCAGTCGCTCGAGGCGACCCGCGGCGAGTTGGCGGTCGCGCGGCTGCAGCTCGAGCGCGCCAATGCGATCATCGACTTTTCCACGCACTACAGCATCGCGGCCGACCTCGCCGCGGCGATCTACGACGTGTCGCTGGCGGAGGGGGTGGATCCGGCCCTCGCGTTCCGCCTGGTGCGGGTGGAGTCGGGCTTCAAGGCCAATGCGAAGAGCAAGGTGGGCGCGATCGGCTACACCCAGGTTCTGCCCAGCACGGCGCGCCTGTACGAGCCGGGCCTCACCGCGACCCAGCTGTACGAGCGTAACACCAACCTGCGCTTGGGCTTCCGGTACCTGCGCGACCTGTTGGAACGGTACGAGGGGAACCCCGACGCGAAGCTGCGGCTGGCGCTGCTCGCGTACAACCGTGGCCCCGGCCGAGTGCAGGAGTTGCTCGACGCCGGCAAGGATCCCCAGAACGGATACGCGACGGCCCTGATGAAGGGATATCGACGCAAGAGCTGAAAGACGTCACGGAGAGTTAACGGCGTCACGGAACGGCGTCGCGGAAAGACGTTACGGAGAGGCGTAGGGTCCCATGCCCTACGCCTCTGACGTTTTTCCGTGACGTCTTTCCGCGACGCCGTTTATTGTTTTTGCGGAATCTTCAGCAGGTCCCCAACCCGTAGCAGCGATCCCATCGTCAGGCCGTTGTAGTTGAGCAGCGCCGTGAGCGACACGCCGAAGCGGCGCGCGATCTCGCTCGCCGTCTCCCCCGGTCGCACGCGGTGCGCCCCGGCGCTCGCGCCGGTGCTCGACACGCGACGGTAGTGCGGCTCCGGCGGGACCGACCAGGCCGACGCGGGCACCACGCGTCCGCTCATCGGAATGATGATCCGCTGGCCCACCCGCAGCGCGTGCGCCCGGAGCCGGGGGTTCGCGTTTTCGATCAGCGCGACGCTGACGCGATAGTGCTTCGCGATGTCGGACAGCGTCTGGCCCCGCGAGACATAGTGGTCGACGAACGTGATCCGCTCGGTTACGGGGAGGCTGTCGTAGCGCTCCGCCACCAGGGTCCCGTGCCCGCGCGGCACCCGCACCACGACGCTCCGTCCCGGCGGGGTCACGCCGCGCACGAACTGCGGGTTCAAGTCGAGCAGGGCCGCCACGCTCGTGTCGGCGAGCCGGGCGATGACGTCGAGGCCCGTGGCGTCCGGCACGGTGACTTCGTCGAACACGAGGGGGGGGAAGGGTTCGGGCTGGAAGCCGTAGCGCTGCGGCTGCTTCGCGATCAACGACGCCGCGATCAGCTTCGGCACGTAATCCCGCGTCTCGCGCCGCAGGTAGCGGCGGTCGGACAGCTGGAAGAACGTGCGATCGTCCACGGAGTCGGGCTCTCCCGGGAGGCGATCGATGCCGCGCTCGATGCGCCCCACACCCGCGTTGTACGCGGCGGCCGCGAGGTACACGCTCCCCAGGCGCTCCCGCAGGTCGGCCAGGTAGTTCGCCGCCGCTTCGGTCGCTCGGAACGGGTCGCGGCGCTCGTCCACCCATGGGTCCACCGTGAGGCCGTAGAGCCGGGCCGTGCTCGCCATGAATTGCCACATCCCGACCGCCCTCGCCCGACTCACCGCCGTGTTCGAGAAGCCGCTCTCGATCAAGCAGAGGTACAGCAGGTCTTCCGGGAGGCGCTTGGCGCGGAGCCGCTCGCGGATCATGCCCTCGTAGCGGCCCAGCCGGGAGAGCCAGATCTCGAATCGATCGCGCGAGTCCACCTGGAAGAATTCGAGGTACTCGAGCACCCGCCGGTTGGTGGCGAAGCTCGAGACGTCGATGTCGAAGGTGGGCGCGGCCGGAGGTGCCGCCCCGATGGCCGTCTTACCCTCGGGGCCGAACAGCCGCACGGCCTCGCGCTCCACGTCCTCTCCCTTGAGCGGCGGGGTCGGCACCGCGTGCTGCTGTAGGGTGTCGGCGTGGGGACGCGCGCCGTGCAGACTGTCGAGCACAGTCTGATCGGCCGCGGAATCGCGCGCCTGCCGGGCGGCCAACGCCGCCAACGAGTCGCGCCTGATGCTGCTCATCGGGTGGCGAAGAAGTTTCCGAGAATGCGGTTCGTGGCGTTCAGCACCGCAAGCGCCGCGCCGCGGGGAGCATCGGTCTCCGTCAGGCAGGCGCCCACCAAGCGGGAGGCGCGCGCCTCCTGCCGCGCCGAGAGCGACACGATCACCACCGTCGCGTCAAACGCCCGAACGGCCTTGACGCCCAACAGCGCGAAGCCCAGGCGCGGCTGTACCACCCGCTCCAGCGCCCGCACGGTCGCCTCGGCACAGCACCGCAGCTCGCCCGCCTGTGAAATCACGCCGTCCGACTCCCCGGTGAACTGCCGTCCGTCGGCCCACGTCAGCACCACCTTGGCGCGGCACCGCCCATTCGCGAGCCGCTGGAACTCGAAGTCCTGAAAGCGGAGCCGTTCGCCCCCCGCAGCGCCCGCCCCTCCCGCCCCCCCCGCCCCCGCCGCCCCTACTCCGCCGGACCCCCCTGCCCCTGGCGCCGTCACGCTCCGTTACTCGAAACGCACTTCAAGCTGCTGACGGACCCCCAGCTCTCTCGGGCCGTCCACCACGTCCACCTCGAGGCGCGGCCGCCCCTGGGCGTCCCGCTCCGCCGATACCACCAGGATGAGGCCGCTCTCGAGCTCGACCTTGAGCTGGCGCAGGTCCGATCGCACCGTCACGTCGCGGACCGCCTCGCCGCGCAGCCGTGCCACCGCCCCCGCTACGCGGCGCAGCTGTTGGAGCTCGATTGAGCTCACGCCAGCCGCTCAGCGAGGAGCTGCGAGATGGCCGTGTCGGGGATGCGCTCGGCCTGAATGAAGAGCGACGACTTGGATGTCGCCTCGAGCGGGTACAGCGTCCAGAACGAGCGTCCGGAACGCTCGGACGCCGACCGGAATGACAGTACCAACTGCCATGCCTCGGTATTGGCCGGGCGCTCCGCCAAAGCGTCCACGTGCCAAACTTGATCGCCATGGGCGATCACGCGCCACGGCATGGATCACCTCGCTAACAAGGGCGCGAGAATATGTGGTCTAACCCTAAGTCCTGTCAATAGTTGGGATCTCAGTCGCCGCGTATCGCGAGCGCCTTGAATCGCTTGGCGAGCTCCTTGGTGATGGGGCCGGGCTGGCCGTGGCCGATCACGCGGCCGTCGAGCTTGGTCACCGCCACCACCTCTGCGGCCGTGCCCGTCAGGAACATCTCGTCTGCCGTGTAGAGGTCGTAGCGGTTGAGGGGCACTTCCTCGACGCCGTAGGTCGCTTCGCGCGCCAGCTCGATCACGGCGTCGCGCGTGACGCCGCGCAGGATGCCCGCGTAGGCGGGGGGCGTCTTGAGCGTGCCGTTGGTCACGGCGAACAGGTTCATGCCGCTGGCCTCGGCAACGTAGCCCTGGGCGTCGAGCATGATCACCTCGTCCACCCCGGCCGCGATGCCTTCCACCTTGGCGAGGATGTGCGACAGGTAGTTGAGCGACTTGATGCGCGGGGAGAGGCTCTCGCGGTGGTGGATCGGTGTCGCGGCGGTGAGCGCCACGAGCCCCTTGTCGTAGCGGTCCTGGGGCCACAGCTGGATCGTGTCGACGATACAAATGACGGAAGGCTTGGGGCACTTGCGCGGATCGAGCCCCAGGTCGCCGACGCCGCGCGTGACCAGCAGGCGAATGTACGCCTCGTCGAGCCCGCTCTTCCCAACCGCTTCCTCCACCAGCCGGTGCAGCACCGGCTTGGCGAGCGGCACCTCGAGCCACACACCCTTGGCGGAGGCGTACAACCGGTCCAGGTGCTGGGGCAGCCGGAACACCCGGCGGTTATAGACCCGGATTCCTTCGAACACGCCGTCGCCGTACAGCAGGCCGTGATCGAACACCGAGACCTTGCCCGTGGCGCGATCGTAGTACGTCCCGTCAATCCAGATGATGGGCGGCATAGTCCTCTCTAGCGCGAGTAGGCGACGATCTTGTCCAGGATCGTTCTGGCAAAGTCCTTGTCCCAGGTGACGGCGCTGGTCTTGGCCACGACTTGGACGCGGGTGGACCCGGTTCCCTCGGGTTTGAGCGTGACACTGATATCGCGGTCGCGGGCGGTGCCGTCGATGTGCCGCTGCTCACCGCCCTCCCCCTCCTCGGTGGCCGATTTCGTCTGGCGGATCTTGAGCTGGTCGAAGGCCTCCCGCGTGGCCGTTGCGGCCCGGTCCACCGGGGCCGGCACGACCGCCTCCGCGCCGCGCTCGGTCACGTAGATCGCGCCGCCAGCGCCGGCCCCGGCCGCGGCCAGGAAACAGCCGGCGATTACCAGGGCCACGGCGCCCGCCGCCGTCGCACGGGCCAACGTGCGCATCCGCCGTGCCATCGTGAACCATGCCTCCGGTCGAACCTGTCCACCAGCGTGCGGCAGCGCCGCTTACGCGAATATACCCGTCCGGTGGAGCCCCCGGCTACCACGTTTGGGCCCCGGGAATGTTACCCAGATCACGGAACGGGGGGCCGAAAACGTCAATCAGTAGGTACATGGGGGACCAACCGCTGGGCTGGGCGCGGGTGTGGTACGCGCTCAAGCGCGAAGAAGACGAGGGGCTGCTGCGCCAGGGCGCGTGGTATCCGATCGTGAGCAGTGGCGTCACGCGCGCCGTCCTGGAGGTGTCGGGACAACGGGTGACGGTGCCGCAGGAAGCGCTGGAAGTGCGCGACAAGCGCCCGGACCGGTTCACGGTTGTGTACCGCACGCGCGAGGACCATAACCCCGCGCGCGGCACACGCGCCGACGCGGGGCGCCGTTACGGGGTGTGCCCGCGGTGCGCCACGCGCCTGCCGTTCCGCAACAACGTCATCCCGACGGTGGCCACGTGCAAGCAGTGCGGGCACCAGGGGATCGTGGCGTGGTGGGAGACGGGGTGAGCAGGACGGAGTGACCCGGCTGGGGATCGAACCCAGGACCTACGGATTAAAAGTCCGTTGCTCTACCAACTGAGCTACCGGGTCGGGGCGCCCACAACAAGTTAGCGCCTTCCCTCGCGCGTCCAAGCCACCGAGGGCGTGACACAGAACACCGAGTCTTTGTCCGACGTACCGGAGCTCCCCTACCATCTTCGGGTCGCCCGTGCTTCCGGTTTCGGGTCGCGTCCGCGGAAAAGTCCACCGTTACGCCCCCCCCGCCTTCCGCACTCTTTAGCACGGTATGATCTTGCGCGCCCAACGCACCCGCCCCCACCCACGCCCGCGCCCGTCGTCCGCG
>QHTP01000046.1 GCA_003220855.1 Gemmatimonadota bacterium | reverse complement strand
ACAGTGGTGAGCTGTCGTACGCCCTCCTCGCTGCACACGCTGGTCGAGGCGCTGCGAGGGATGGCCGGGGGGCCGGTGTTCTGCAGCATGGTGGACACGGTGATGCGGCCGGAGGATTGGGAAGCGGTCTACCGGGCGACCGGGCGGTATCTCGAGGAGGGCGCCGAGCTCGTGCTCGCTGTGACGCCGTACGTGGACGATGAGTCTCCGGTGTACGTGAGTCGCCACGGAGGCGATGTGCGCGCCGTGAGCGATGCGCCGCTGACACCCGTGTGTGTGACCGGGGGGGTCTACGGCCTGAGCGCGGCCGCTCGTCTGGCCGCTGCCGACGCCGTCGCCCGCGGCGTGCACAAGATGCGCGCCTTCCTCAAGGCGCTGGTAGCGGAGGGGCGGCGGGTGGCGGCGGTCGAGGTGCCGCGCATCATCGATATCGATCGGCCATCGGATCTTCAGACTGCGAACGCGTGGCTTGCCGCGCGCGAAAGGTAAACCTTGGCCCAACTGGTCGCGATTTACCGCAGCCCGTCGTACTCGCCACTGCAGCACCGCGTGAACGACACCGCCATCCTGGACGCCACCGTCGGGTTGCTCGAGGCCGAGGGTTGGCGCGCCACCAAGACCACGGAGCTCGAGGTGGAGCAGGGCCGCCTTCCGGCGGCGGAGCTGTACCTCAACATGTGCCAGGGCTCGCTTGCGGCGGAGCAGCTCATGCCGCTCGAGTCCGACGGTATCGTCGTGGTCAACCGCCCGTCGAGCGCGTTGAATTGCCACCGCTATCGCCTCGTTCGGCGACTGAGCGACAGCACGCTGCCGTTTCCGCGGACGCTCATCCTCGCCAGCTCCGCTGCGCTCCCGCCGTCCACCCAGCTCAGCGCCCTCAGTCCCGATCGTCAGAAGCTCTGGATCAAGCGTGGCGACGTGCATGCCGAGCGTCCGGAGGACGTGGTCGCGACGACCCTGGACGGTTTGGCGGAGGCGCTGCGGGCCTTCACCGCCCGTGGCATTCCCTGGGTGGCGCTGCAGGAGCACGTGCCGGGGCCGGTGGTGAAGTTCTACGGCGTGACCGACGGCCGGTTCTTCAATTGGTACGGTGCCGACGCGGGGTTCGCCGGCGAGCGTCCCCAGGTGGACGAGAACCGGCTCAAGGCGCTCGCCTTCGAGGCGGCGGCGATTCTCGGACTCGAGGTGTTCGGCGGTGACGTCGCGCTCCCGGAGCCCGATCGACCGGTCTTGATCGACATCAACGACTGGCCCAGCTTCGCCCCCTTCCGCGATGCGGCGGCGCGCGCCATCGCGGCCTACATCACGCATCGGTTCGCTCACCGGAAACATTCGTGACCCACACGTTGCGCAGGATCCAGCTTCCCGGCCCCACCGTTACATCGATCTGCTCGCCGGCGTGGGCGTGGCCAGCCTGGGCTACGCGCATCCCAAGTACGTCGCCGCGATGCAGCGGCAGATCGGCCGCGTGCATGTGGGGAGCTTCACCACCGAGCACCGAGCGGCACTGGTGAAGCTGCTCGCCGAGCTCGCGCCCGGGGACCTGAACCGCAGCCAGTTCTACTCGAGCGGGGCAGAGGCCGTCGAGGCGGCGCTGCGCCTGGCGAAGTCGCGCACGGGGCATACGGAAGTGATCGGGTTCTGGGGCGGGTTCCATGGCAAGACCGGGGGCGTGCTGCCCGTCCTGGGATCGAGCTTCAAGCACGCGCTCGGGCCGCTGATGCCGGGGGCGTACCTCTCGCCCTACGCCTCGTGCGCCCGGTGCGCGTTCGGCAAAACCTTCCCGTCATGCGAATGGCACTGCGTCGACTTCCTGCGCAAGAAGATCGAGGTCGAGACCACGAAGGAAGTAGCGGCCATCATCGTGGAGCCGATTCAGGGCACGGCGGGCAACGTCGTGCCCCCGCCAGGCTACCTGCAGCTGTTGCGCGAGCTCGCCGACGAGCTGGGCGCGCTGTTGATCTGCGACGAGATGATCACGGGATTCGGCCGCACCGGAAGGATGTTCGCGATCGAGCACGAGGGGGTCCTCCCGGACATCCTGACGGTGGGAAAAGGATTCGGGGGCGGGTTCCCGATGAGCGGTGTGATCGCACGCGAGGAGCTCGCCTTCTCGAAGCCGTGGGCCAATCCGAGCGGCAGCTCGTCGTCGTACGGCGGCAATCCGCTCGCGGCCGCGGCGGCGCGTGTGACGGTGGAGACGATCGTCGAGGAGAACCTGGTGGAGCACGCGCGCCGCGTGGGCGAGCGCATGCTCGCGGAGCTCAAGCGCTGGCCGGCGGCGCTGCCGATTGTGTCCGACGTCCGAGGCCGCGGCTTGCTGCTCGGGATGGACCTCGTGGTCCCGGGCACCCGCACGCTGCTCGACAAGAAGACCACCCGCTGGATTTTCGACACGCTGCTGTCGCGCGGCGTGCTGGCCATGATCTACAACCCCGAGGTTCGCATCAACCCGCCGCTGGTCATCGAGGAAGACCAGGCGATGGGCGCCCTCGCCATCATGAAGGACGTGCTCAGTGAAGCCACCGAACGACTTGTCGCATAAGGGACGGTCGGTCGAGGAGTGGGTGGACCTCCACTTCTTCCGGCCCATTGGCATCCGCATCGCCCGGGCGTTGCTGCCCACCGGTATCTCCGCCGACCAGGTGACCCTCTGGTCGCTCGTGATCGGGCTCGTCGCCGGCCACCTGTTCGCCTACCGGGACCACTGGACGAACCTCATCGGCTTCGGACTGTTCGTCGTGTCGGATGTGTTCGACTCGGCGGACGGGCAGCTGGCGCGGCTGCGCGGCACGTCCACGCGCTTCGGCCGGGTGCCGTCGCGGCCGCCGGCCTCGCGCACACGTTCCAGAGCGCGGCCATCGACTTCGTGCGCAACGCGTATCTCTACATCGGCGTGGGCGGCCGCGGGGAGCTCGACCTCCCCGAGGACCTGGACCCCGCGCCGCACGGCTCGTGGCTGCAGCGGTTCGGCGCCCGTGTGTACCGCGACTACGTGCTGCGACAGGTCCAGCTGTTCCCCCGCTCCGTGAAGCTCATCCGCGCGCTGCGGCAGGGCGGCGTCTCGACGCCGTTTCGCATGCAGTACCGCGCGCGCCAGGACGCCGTGCTGCCCCTGTGCGCCTGGTTGGGGCAGAACATCCGGTTCGCCGTGCTGGGAATCGCCGGCATCGCCGGGCGGCCGTCCGCGTTCCTGTGGACCGAGGCGGTGTGGATGAGCCTGGTGCTTGTGGTGCTCCTGTGGATGCACGAGTGGAATGCCACTGCGCTCGGCGGCCTGCTCGACGCGGAGCACGATGCCTACGCCCGCGTCACCTGAGCCGCGGCGCTACCGCGGTGCCCTGATCGGAGCCGGGGGCATCGCGCGGCAGTCCCATCTGCCCGCGTTGCGTGGCGCTGCCGCCCTCCGCCCCCGCGTCGACGTGGTCGCCGTCGTGGACACCGCGCCCGCCGTCCCGTCGGTGGACGGGGTTCCGTTGCTGCGCGACCTCGCGGCGCTGCGCGACCTCGCTCCGCTCGACTTCATCGACATCTGCACGCCAACCGCCTCGCACCTCGAGCTCACCGTGTGGGGACTGGAGCAGGGGTACCACGTGGTGTGCGAGAAGCCGGTGGCGCTCACCCGCGCTGAGGCCGAGCGCATCGGCGCCGCGGCCCGGGCGAGCGGGCGCATCGTGATGCCGTGCCACCAGCACCGCTACAACCCGGTGTGGCTGCGCGTGAAAGAGTGGCTGGCGGCCGGTGCCATCGGTCGCTGGCACCTGGCGGAGTTCTCCGTGCACCGGCTCGCGGCCGACCCCGGGCGGACTGCGGGGACCACGCCGTGGCGCGGCACGAGCGCGGCGGGACGGGGCGGCGTGCTGCTCGACCACGGCACGCACCTCGTCTACCAGCTCCTCGACGTCGGCGGCATGCCGGCCGCGGTGGGCGCCTGGACGGGCCGCCTGCGGCACGCGGGCTACGACGTCGAGGACACGGCGGCCCTGCGGTTCGAATACCCCGACCGGCTGGCGACGATGTTCTTCACGTGGGCCGGGCGGACGCGCGAGAACCGCATCCGCTTCGTGGGGGATGCCGGCATGATCGAATGGGTGGACGGTGAGCTGCGGCTCGAGCGGCGTGGCGCGGTCGAGCGGCTGGACTTCGCGGCCGAGCTCGAGAAGACGGCCTATCACCGGTGGTTCGCGTGCCTGTTCGAGGCGTTCGTCGCTGCCCTCGACGCAGGCGACGCCGGCACGCGATTCCTGAACGACATCGGGCGTGTGGCCAGCGTGGTGGAGCACGCGTACGCGGCTGCCCGGAGCGGCGCGACGGTGGCGATCCCGGGCGGCGTGTGAGTCGTCGGCTCCAGGCCCTGCTGTTCGTCGTCGGCTCCGCGGTGTTCGCCTATCTGGTGGCGCGCATCGGGGTGGCGGCGCTGCTCGCGGATGCGCGGCGAACGGGCTGGATGTTCGTGCCCATCCTGCTACTGTACGGCGCGGTGTGTGCGTGCAACGCCGGCGCGTGGTGGCTCGTGATGGCGGGTGAGCCGAGCCGCCCCCCGTTCTGGCGCGCCTGGGCGATCACGGTGGCCAGTTTCTCGCTCAATTACATGACCCCGCTCGTCAACGTGGGGGGCGAGCCGTTCAAGATCGCCGCCGTCGCGCCCTGGCTCGGTCTGCGGCGTGCCGCCGGGTCGGCGGTGATCTATCAGATGCTGCACACCCTCGGCATGCTCCTGAGCTGTCTGACGGCTGTGGTGCTGGGCCTGATCTTGCTGCCCCACGCGCCGGTGATCGTCGCGCTCTTGGCGGGGGCGTTCCTCGTGCTCGCCGCGCTGACGCTGCTGGTTCTGACGGGCCACCGGCGGGGCATGCTCGCAAGCGCGCTCGACCTGCTGCACCGCATGCCGCTGCTCGGCCGGCTGGCCCGGCGACTCGAGCCGAAGCGCGCCACGCTCGCCTCGATGGACGAGCAGATCACCCAGTTCTACCACGCGAGCCCACGCCGCTTCCTGCAGGCATTGACGCTCGAGTACGCCAGCCGCTGCCTCTTCATGGCCGAGTACCTGCTCATCGCCATGTCGGTGGGACTCGACATCGGTTACGCACGGGCGTACGTCATCGGTGGACTTGCGCAGCTCGTCCAGAACGCGCTGTTTGTCGTCCCGTTCGAGGCGGGCACGAAGGAAAGCGCGCTCTATCTCCTGTTCCAGCTGCTGGGTCTCGACCCGGCACTCGGTGTCTATACCGCCATCGTGAGCCGGGTGCGTGATCTCGCGTGGATCGGCGTGGGGGTCGGCCTCGTCTGGCTATCGGGGCGCCGCCGAGTGGCGTCGGCCGGAGCCGCGACGCCATGACGATCTTCACGCACTTCCTCGTCACCACGCTGGGCGTCCAGGCGATGGGGCTCGAGGGGCGCGACAAGGTGCTCGCCTACGCCTTCGGCATGGGTGTCGACATCGACCACGTCGTCAAGGCGCCGTTCTACGTCCGCGCCGTGGGGCTGCGAGACAAACGGGGTTACTACTGGCGCTCGTCGCTGCAGGAGCCGGTGGCGCTGCTGTGGATCGTGCCGCTGTGCGTGTTTCTCGGCAGCGTGGTGCCGCTCCTGTTCTTCACGATCCACGTCGCGATGGATTACAGCGTGCGTTTCGAGAAGATGCCGCTGTACCCCTACTCGACGTGGGTGACTCGCGGGTGGCTCGTCACGATTCCCGACAGGCTCAAGGAAGGCACGCTGTTCGTGCTGCTGCTCGCTGGCTTCGCGGCGCTGTACTGGTACCGTCACCGTGTTTGACTTCGCGCCGGCGATCGGACGGGGCGCGGACCGCGCCATCCGACCCCTCCTGCGGCTCTTTCACGAGACACTCGGAATGTCGCCGGCGCACGTGACCTGGGCGGCGTTCGGCGCCAGCGCCGCCGCCGGCGTTGTCCTCGGGGCGGGACGCCTTGGCTGGGGGCTGGGCCTCATGGCGTTGGGACAGGTACTGGACGGCATCGACGGCGGGATCGCCCGGGCGTATGGCGTGGCGTCGGCCGCCGGGCGGCGGCTCGACACGCAGCTCGACCGCGCTTCCGAGGCCGTGATTTTCGCGGGGCTCGGCTGGGCGGGCCTCGTCCCGTGGCGGCTCGTGCTCCTCGCGCTGGTCGCGATCCTGCTGATGACGAGCATCGCCGATCGCTCGAAGCTCGACCCTGGGGTCAAGCGGTTCGCGCTTTACTTCGGAGTGTGGCTGCCGTTCCCGCTCATCTTCAGCGTGATCTTCTTGGTCAATCTGACGGCGTACGTGGTCGGGTTGCTGATCATCGACTGTCGTTTCCAGCAGAAGATGGACGCGCTGGGCGGGGACCTCGACACGGTCGCCTCGCGCGCGGCGGCCCTCCCGAGTTAAGGATTAGGCCCGACCGGTCTCGAGCCCCCGCTCGGCGAGGGCCGCCGGCGCGGCGGCGGGGGCGGTGGCGTAGTAGATGGTGTGGGAGGCGAGCACCGCGCCCGCGACGATCAAGCCCGCGACCGCATCCACCGCGTAGTGAAACTGGCCGTACACGACCGACAGCACCAGCCCGAGCGTCAACGGCGTGAGCACCAGTCCCAGGCGAGCCCAGTACCGCAGCGCGCACACCGCCGCCACGACCGCGGCCGCGACGTGCGACGACGGAAACGCCGCCCCCCACGAGTCGCCGCGCTCGAGCAGCCACTGCGTCGCCCGCGCCGGCCACACGTCTGTCGCCGCGTTGTGCGCGAGATCGAATGCGTAGCGCGGTCCCGCCACCGGGAAAAACAGAAACACCACGTAGCACAGATAGAAGGTGATCATCACGGCGAAAATGGTGTGTCGCGCCGCGGCACGGCGCCCGCTCAGCCACAGCCCGAGCGGCGACGCGTACAGGATGGCGTAGTAGGCGAGATAACAGCCGTGGAGAAACCACGAGAGCAGCGGGTTCGGCATCTCGCGGATCCAGCGATACGAGAGCTGCGAGCCGAATGCCCACAGCTCGAGTCGCTGGACGGCCAGGTCGTGCTGGTATGCAAGGTCCACGTTCAGGACGCCGACCTCCGCGTACAACCCACCCAGGAGCAGCATCGGGTACCAGTCGCCCAGGAAGCGACCCACGGGGCCCGCCTGCCGCGCTGCGGGAGCGAGCAACACCAGGACCAGGATCAACGCGTGCGCCGTGAGCAGCAGGTCCCAGCCGGCGTGGTCGTGGCCCGAGAACGCGAGCACGGCACCGGTCGCGACCGCGACGTAGACGAGCGTGAAGATGTCCACAGCGGTGAGGCGTTCCACGACGCCACGACGCAACGTTGCAAGTCGCGTCGTGAAACGTGGCGTCATGGCGTCGTGTGACGTGCTCACAGCCACCCCTCTTTCCGGTACCACTGCGCGGTTCGCCGCAGTCCGGTTTCGAGGTCGGTTTCCGCGCGCCAGCCCGTGTCGCGCATCAACGCGTCGGGGCGGCAGGTC
>QHTP01000045.1 GCA_003220855.1 Gemmatimonadota bacterium | reverse complement strand
CCGCCGCCAGATCGGGATGGTGCTGCAGGACCCGTACCTGTTTCACGGGACGGTGCTCGAGAACATCCGGTACGGGCTGCCCGCCGCGTCGCTCGAGCAGGCCGTCGCGGCGGCGCGGGCGGCCAACGCCCACGACTTCATCTGCAAGCTGCAGCACGGCTACGACACCGTGGTGGGCGAGCGAGGGCACACGCTCTCGGGCGGCGAGCGTCAGCGCGTGTCGATCGCGCGGGCGATACTGCACGATCCACGGATCCTGATCCTGGACGAGGCGACGTCGAGCGTCGACACGGAGACCGAGCGGGAGATCCACGAGGCGTTGGAGCGGTTGATCACAGGCCGCACGGTGTTCGCCATCGCCCACCGCCTCTCGACGCTGCGCAGGGCGTCCCGGCTGTTCGTGATCGCGGACGGGCGGCTCGTGGAGAGCGGCACGCATGCAGAGCTGATGTCGCAGGCGAACGGCAAGTATCGGCGGCTGTACGAGATGCAGGTGGAACTGGCGTGAACTGGGATCGGGGGACGGGGGTCAGGGGTCGGGAACCAACAACGCGGAGCCCCGACCCCCGACCCCTGACCACGGGGAGGCAACATGGACACAACTACGGTCAGGGGGGGTGAGCTCGAGGAGGCCGTGACCCCCGTCGGCGCGCTCACCCTCGAGCGCCGCGCCGACGGCCGGCTCTGGGCCCTGCGGGGTGACGTGGAGCGCGCGGTATGGGTTCGTCGCTGCTTTCCGTGGTCCGAGCCGACGCGGTTCGTCTCCCTACGGGATGACGAGGAGCACGAGTTCGCGCTGGTACGCGATCCCGCCGAGCTCGGGCCCTCCTCACGCCGCGTGCTCGAGGAAGCGATGGTGGCGGCTGGCTTCGTGTTCGAGATCATCCGAGTGATGGGGATCGAGGAAGAAGTGGAGATCCGGCACTGGCGGGTCGAGACCCAGCAGGGGGCGCGCTCGTTTCAGACGCGGCTCGACGCCTGGCCGCGCCTGCTGCCGCACGGCGGCCTGTTGATCCGGGACGTGGCGGGGGACCTGTACCACGTGGCCGATCCGGGGGCGCTCAACAAGCAGAGCCGGGCGCTGCTGTGGGCGTTCGTGGATTAACGGATCCCGCGGGGCTACGAGCCAAATCGCGCCTTGAACGCCCCTCCATAGGGGGTGGGCGTTGCGTCGTAGCTCTGGATCAGGTCCCACACCGACTTCCACACGTCCCACGTCCACGCGAGGTAGCTGCCGTTGCGGGCGTCCATCCAGTCCATCAGCGAGTCGACAAACGTGCGGCCGCGGTCATTCTGCCCCAGCTCGCCGAGCACCAGCGGGACGCGCTGGGCGACGGGCGCGGGCTGGCCGTCCCAGCAGCTTTTCACATGACACCAGCTGAAATTGTAGACGTGCCAGGAGGCGGCCAGGTTGTTCAAGGGATCGGTCGGCTGGTTGGCGAGCCACTGGGACAACGTCGCGGCGTATTGTACGCCGCCCAGCATGATCACGTTGGTGGCGCCGGTGCCCCGCACCGCGTTCACCAGCTCCTGCATCCCCGCCGCCTGGAAGCTCATCCCCCGGCACCGAGGCGGAATCGGACGGGCCGTCGAAAATGCCCCACCCTTGCGCGCACGCGTACTCGGCGCCGGAGCGGTTCACGCCGCGCAGCCGCAGCGGGCGGCCGGCCGAGTCGACGAGCGCGTTCCCCTGTACGTGGAGGGCCGGGGCGGGCATGGGGCCGGGCGGGACCCGCACGCCGACGGAATTGGCGTGACAAGCGGTGACTGCGGCGGCCACCAGGAGCGCCGCGATCCTGGGGCGGCCGGCCTGCACCATCTTACAGTTGCCCGCCGCCGCCGTTGAGCCGCAGCGTGGCGCCGAGCTGGAGACCCCAGTTCCCCGTGTAGAACGGGAGCGGATTGCTGGGCCGGCTGTCGGTCGAGAACATGGCGTCGGCGTCCAATCCAGCCCGCAGCCACAGGCGCTCGGCCACGCGGTAGCGGAGCCCCAAGAGAACCGAAACACCGCCATCGCTCACCGCCAACGCCCGGCCGTACGAGTTGCGTACATAACCGCCGCCGAGCAGCACCTCGGCGCGCCCGCCCGTCGCGAACGCCCCGACCACGCGGGCGTGCACCGGGGTGTAGGACACCGACCCACCCGGCCGGTTGGCCGACGTGCGGGACACTTCCAGCTCGAGCGCGAGGTTAGGCCGCACGTACACCGCGCCCCGTCCCCCCACGCCGACCCTGTTCCCGAGCCCCAGACTGTTGTCGAAATCGGTGTAGCGAGCAAAGGCCCCCACTTCGACCGTGCCGACGCGCTGGGCCGCGAGCGGCAAGGCAGCGGCGAGCGATGCCGCTGCCGCGATCCGAATCACTCGAGTCATCATCGTGATCCTCCTGGTGGCTGCCGCGTGCTGTTCAAATTTGAAGCCGTGCCGCGCCACCCGACGCCCGTGCGCGACGCGAGGCTCTCAGGGGCCCGCAACGGGTCGTCCGTTGCGTCCGAGCTATAGGGACGGGAATATTCGTGTGGCACGCTCGCAGCAGCACCCGTCAACCCCGCGCGTGACATGCGGGTTGAGTCCTTAACCGGGTTGAGTCCTTAACGATGACCACCCTTGGCTGGGTCGACTACGCCGTGATGGCGCTGTATTTCGCGTTCGTGCTCGGCATCGGCGCGGCGTTGCGGCGCTACGTGCACACCAGCGAAGACTTCTTCCTGTCGGGACGCGCCATTCCCGCTTGGGTAACGGGGCTCGCCTTCGTCTCGGCGAACCTGGGCGCTCAGGAAGTCATCGGGATGGGTGCCTCGGGCGCCAAGTACGGCATCGCCACGAGCCACTTCTACTGGATCGGGGCGATCCCGGCGATGGTGTTCATCGGGTTGTTCATGATGCCATTCTACTACGGCTCGCGCGCCCGCTCCGTCCCGGAGTACTTGAAGCTGCGCTTCGACGAAAAGACGCGCGCCTTGAACGCCGTCTCGTTCGCCATCATGACGGTGTTCTCCTCGGGCATCTCGCTCTACGCCATGGGAAAGCTGCTGCACCTGCTGCTCGGCTGGAGCTTCGACTCGAGCATTCTCATGGCCGCGGGCGTGGTGCTCGCATACATCTTCCTGGGTGGGCTCACGAGCGCGATCTACAACGAGGTGCTGCAGTTTTTCCTGATCGTGCTCGGGTTCGCGCCACTGGTATTCCTGGGCCTGCGCGCGGTGGGCGGGTGGTCGGGACTCGTGGCGCGGCTCGCCGACCACGCCACCGCGGCGGGCTTCGCGCCGGGCGCCTACACGCGCAGCTGGGCGTTCATGGGACACGCGTCCGCCAACCCCGTGGGCGTCGAGTGGTTCGGCCTCGTCATGGGACTGGGGTTCGTGCTGTCGTTCGGGTACTGGTGCACCGACTTCCTGGTGGTCCAGCGCGCCATGGCTGCGAACTCGATGACCGCCGCCCGGCGCACGCCGCTCATCGCCGCGTTCCCGAAGATGCTGTTCCCATTTCTCGTGATCCTGCCGGGCATGCTGGCACTGGTCGTCAGTCCCACGAGCGGCGTGCGGGACGCGGCGCCGACCGCGTACTCGATCTCCACAACCTCCCCAACCTCCCCAACCTCCGGCGCGCCGGCGGTGGGAATCGTCCCACCTAAAGTTGATTCGCACGGCGCGCCGCTCCGCGACGCGCGCGGCCGCGTTGTGCTCGATTACGACCTCGCGACGCCGATGCTGCTGCTGCACTTTTTCCCCGCCGGACTCCTGGGGCTCGGCCTCACCGCCCTGCTCGCGTCGTTCATGTCGGGGATGGCCGGGAACGTCACGGCGTTCAACACCGTGTGGACCTACGACCTGTATCAGAGCTACGTGCGTCGGGGCGCGCCCGACGCGCACTACCTGGCGATGGGGCGCTTCGCGACCGTGGCCGGCGTCGCGATCTCGATCGCGGCGGCCTACGTCGCCGCCTCGTTCAATAACATCATGGATTTCCTGCAGCTCGTGTTCGCGTTCGTGAACGCCCCGCTGTTCGCCACGTTCGCGCTGGGGATGTTCTGGAAGCGCACCACGGGGCACGGCGCGTTCACGGGGCTCGTCGCCGGCACGCTCGCGGCGGCCGTGCACCACGGGCTGTCCCTTCCCGCTGGCGCCTCGGTGGGCGTCAAGGGCGGGTACTTGGGCGTCGTAACGACGTTCCCGAGCGAGCTGGCGCAGACGTTCTGGACCGCGATCGTCGCCTGGACGACGTGCTTCGTGGTCACGATCATCGTGTCGCTCGTCACCCGACCGCGCCCGCCGGAGGAGCTGCGGGGCCTCGTGTACGGCCTGACGCCCAAACCCGTCGACACGGCGGTCAGCTGGTTCCAGCGCCCTGTCACGCTCGCGGTGGTCGTGCTGGCGGTGACCGTGATCTTGAACGCGGTGTTCTTCTGATGTCGCTCGACGTGCGGCTGCCGATCGGCGGGTTCTTCACGCTGCTGGGCCTGCTACTCACGGGCTACGGATGGGCGACCCTGGGCACACCCGGCACGGCCCCCGCCGGCGTACCCATCGATCTGGTGTGGGGCGCGGCGCTGCTCGTCTTCGGGGTCGCGATGCTCGCGCTCGCTCGCCGCGCACGGTAGCCCCCGAGCTACCGTCCCCCCTCTCCGGAACGGAGAGGGGGCCAGGGGGTGAGGACCAAGTGCCGGAAAGGAGCCGTCTCGTGTTCTCGCGATTCGCCACGCTCATCTGTCTCGTCCTCGGTCTCGCCGTCGTGCGCAATCCCGCACGCCCGCTCGACAACCGCCTCGCCCGCACGCCGCCGATGGGCTGGAACAGCTGGAACCACTTCGGGTGCGACGTCAGCGCGCAGCTCATCAGGGAGACGGCGGACGCGATGGCGAAGAGCGGCATGCGCGACGCGGGCTATCAATACCTCGTGATCGACGACTGCTGGCAAGTCGCCCGCGACGGCGCGGGCCGGCTCGTGGCGGATTCCGTCCGCTTCCCCGGTGGTATCAAGCCGCTCGCGGACTACGTGCACTCCCGCGGGCTCAAGTTCGGCATCTACACCGACGCGGGGCGCCAGACGTGCCAGCGCCGCCCCGGCACCTATGGCTCCGAGGAAATCGACGCTCGTACCTTCGCCGAGTGGGGCGTGGACTACGTCAAGGAGGATTGGTGTAATTCCGATGGGCTCGACGCGCCGACGCAGTACGCCAAGTTTCGCGACGCGCTCGCCAAGGCGGGCCGGCCCATCGTGTTCAGCATCTGCGAGTGGGGCTCGAACCGGCCCTGGGAGTGGGGCCCGCGCACCGGCAACCTGTGGCGCACCACCGACGACATCGGCGACCGCTGGGCGAGCATGATCGCCCTGCTCGATCTCAACGCCCAATACGCCCTGGCGGCGAGCCCCGGGGCCTGGAACGACCCCGACATGCTGGAGGTCGGCAACGGCGGCATGACGGACGACGAGTACCGTGCCCACTTCAGCCTGTGGGCCGTCATGGCCGCGCCGCTGATGGCAGGGAACGATGTCCGCGCGATGCCGGCGGCGACGCGCGACATTCTCCTTAATAGGGAGGTCGTCGCAGTCGATCAGGACAGCCTGGGCGTGCAGGGCATGCTGGTACAGGAGCCCGCACCCGACCTTCAGGTGTGGGCCAAGCCGCTCAGCGACGGCTCACGGGCGCTCGTACTCTTCAACCGCTCGACGCTGCAGACGGTGATCACCGCCTCATGGCGAGCCATCGGCATCCGCGGCCCCGCTCGCGTGCGCGACCTCTGGGCTCACGCCGACGTCGGCACGTTCCCGGCGCGCTTCATGGCCACCGTGCCCGCGCACGGCGTGGTGATGGTCCGGGTCACGCCCGTCACGGGCGGCTAACCGGCCGCCAGATACCCTTCGTTCCAGCTGATCTCGAACTGGCCGCCGCAGCGGTGACAGCGCATGTCGCTGCGACGTTCCAATGGTTGGCGCTCGCGGCAGTTGGGGCACACCGCGTAGCGGCCTCCCCAGTCGGGGGGCACATGTGACGCATCACGCAGGTCCGCGACGACCGTCCAGCGGCGGGGCGGCGTGCCCACAATCTCCAGAAAGGGTCGCGGCACGGTCACTCGCCCGCCGCGGACGTCCAGGACCGCCTCGAGCGGATGGAGCTCCAGGACGCGGTACCACGCGCCCCGGCGTAGACGGAGGTTGAGATCGGCGTTCAGGCGAGCCCACTGCAACGCTGGCACGGTACACCTCGACACGGGGCCGACGGCGCGGGGATACACCAAGTAGACCTCGCGCGCGGGTGCGGCGCAAGATCTGATCGTCACGG
Organism: Gemmatimonadota bacterium; assembly: GCA_003220855.1. Lineage (GTDB taxonomy): Bacteria > Gemmatimonadota > Gemmatimonadetes > Gemmatimonadales > GWC2-71-9 > AG41. Next base: position 184 of record QHTP01000045.1, on the reverse strand, counting down.
CTGTTCTTTTCTGACCCAGGTTGCTCCGTTCGTGCTGGATTTCACCGCTGTTTCGATGAACTCCACCCCGTCGAGCCCGTCCGCGACGGTCGGGAACAAGACCTCGCCGTCGGGCCGCCGGCCCTGTCGCACGGCGCGGATCGCGTGAGCCACCTCCGTGTAGATCGTCGCGAAGCCCTCGAGA
>QHTP01000032.1 GCA_003220855.1 Gemmatimonadota bacterium | reverse complement strand
TCCACCAGCTCGAGCAGCGGCTTGTGGGTGTGACCGTACACGATGATCTCGGCTCTGGGAAACGCCGCATGCAGGGCGTCCGGCGTGGGATGCCCCAGCTGGTCGCCGTGCGTCACCACGATCGCGAAGCCGTCGAGCTCAAGCTCGGCCACCTGGGGGAGCCGCGCCCGTAGCTCGGGGCCGTCCGTGTTTCCGTACACCGCGGTGACCGGAGCCAGTGCCTCGAGCTCGATCAGGATCTCTGGCTTCCCGACGTCACCGGCGTGCAGGATGTGGTCGACCTGTCTGAACACCTCGAACACATCGGGGCGGAGGAGTCCGTGAGTGTCGGAGATGATCCCCAGTCTCACGGCACCTTCGTGCAACGTGGCGTCGTGGCGTCGTGCAACTATTTCCCTTCCCACCGCTTGACCAACGCGACCTCCACACCCAGATGATCGAGCACCCGTTGCACCACGAAATCCACGAGATCGCGCACCTGCTGCGGCTTGTGATAGAACCCGGGCGCGGCGGGCAGCACGACCGCTCCGGCCTCGCTCGCGAGCGTCAAGTTGCGGAGATGCACCAATGAGAGCGGCGTCTCGCGCGGTACCAGGACAAGCGGGCGGCGCTCTTTGAGCACGACGTCGGCGGCCCGCTCGATCAGGCTGCGGCTCGTCCCGTGCGCGATCGCGGCCACCGTCCCCATGGAGCAGGGGCAGATCACCATCCCCGCGCTCTTCGCCGATCCCGACGCCGGCTCGGCACCGCGGTCCTTGTCGTCGAACACCCGCACGCTTGTCCAGTCGCCGCCCGTGGCCTTCTTGAGGCCGCGGTCGTCCGTGATGCCGCACTCCTCCGCGAGCAGCCGCCAGCCGTGCGGCGAGATCATCAGCCAGACCGGCACCTGATGCAGCGCCAACACCTCGAGTAGCCGCACGCCGTAGGGCGCGCCGGAGGCGCCGGTGATGGCCAGGATCACCGGAAGCTTGGTCGTCACCGGCCGCGACGGTTCGGGGTGGGAGAGCGACGGGGATGCGCGGGCGGGCGGCGCGGCGGGATGCGGGATGGGGGATGCGGGATGCGTGGCTCGCGCTTCATCGGACGCCTCCGCATCTCGCATCCCGCATCGCGCATCCCGTTCATATTAGCCGGTCTATCAGGGCGCCCAGGAACACCACGATGCTCACGATCCCGTTCGCGGTAAAGAACGCCGCGTTGAGCCGCGACAGATCACCCGGCCGGACGAGGTGGTGCTCCCACGCGATCAGCGCGGCGCCGATCGCCACGCCGCCGTAGTAGGCGACGCCGAGGTGCGCACCGATCCCGAACAGGAGCAGCGCCGCGAGCGCGAGGCCGTGCAGCAGCTTGGCGACCACGATGGCGCGCGCCTGGCCGAAGCGCACTACCAGCGACTCGAGCCCCTCCGCGCGGTCGAACGCCTCGTCCTGGAGCGCGTAGAACACGTCGAACCCGCCGACCCAAAACGTCACCGCCAGCGCGCCCGCGGGAAGCAGCCACCAGGGCTCGCTCCACCGTCCCGTGACGGCGAGATATCCCGCGGGCGTGGCGATCCCGTCCGCGAGACCGAGCCAGAGGTGGGACCAGTGCGTGAACCGCTTGGCGTAGCTGTAGGCCGCGATGAACACGAGCGCCGGCGGCGCGAGTGCGAAGCACAGCGGGTTCAGCGCCCACACGGTCCAGAGAAACAGCGCCGCCGCGAGCGCGACCGCGCTCCAGGCCTGCCGCAGCGTAAGGCGCCCCGAGGGCAGCTCGCGCGCGCGGGTGCGCGGGTTACGCGCGTCGAGCTCGCGGTCGGCGATGCGGTTGAACCCGAGCGCCACGAACCGCGCGGCCGTGAAGGCGAGCACCACCAGGCCCAGCGTTCGCCAGGTGAGCGCGGTCTCGCGCGACGCCACCAGCAACCCGAGCAGCGCGAACGGCAGGGCGAACACGGTATGTGGGAGCTTCACGAAGTTGACGAAGCGGATGAGAACGCTCTCGCCCCCGAACGTCTGCCCCTCGCGCACGTCAGAGCTCAATCCCGAGCTCCTTCCACATCGCGTCCACGCGCCGCTTGGTCTCGACGTCCATCACGATCCGGTTCGGCCAGTCGCGCGTGAAGCCTTCTTCCTTCCACTTGCGCGTCGCGTCGATCCCCATTTTCGACCCGAAGGTGAACCCCCGACTCGAGTGATCGAGCACGTCGATCGGGCCCATGGTGAAGCGTACATCGCGCTCGGGGTCGATATGGTTCAGCGCGACCCACCACGCCTCATGCGGATCCTGTACGTTCACGTCCTTGTCGAACACGACGATCACCTTGGCCAGCGACATCAGCCCCTGGCCCCACAAGCCGTTCATCACCTTGTACGCCTGCCCGGGGTACTGCTTGTCGATGCTCACGAACACGAGATTGTGAAAGATTCCCGCGGCGGGCATGTGCAGGTCGACGAGCTCGGGGATCGTCAGCTTCAGGAGCGGCAGGAAGATCCGCTCCGTGGCGTGCCCGAGCCAGTAGTCCTCCATGGGCGGCCGGCCCACGATCGTATGCGGCCAGATCGGCTCGGCCCGCAGCGTGACGGCGGTGACGTGCACCTTGGGGTAATGGTCGGCGAGCGAGTAGAAGCCGGTATGATCCCCAAACGGGCCTTCGAGGACGAGCTCCTCGCGCGGATCGATGTAACCCTCGAACACGATCTCCGCCTCCGCCGGCACCTCGAGGTCGGAGGTCACCGCCTTGGCGAGGCGCACCGGCTCCCGGCGCAGGAAACCCGCGAAGAGGAACTCATCGATCGTAGGCGGCAGCGGCGCCGAGGCGGCATAGATCGACGCGGGATCGCCCCCTAGCGCGACCGCGACGGGCATCCGCTCGCCGCGCTGCGCCATCGCGCGCCAGTGCGCCGCCCCCACCTTGTGGCGCTGCCAATGCATGGCCAGCGCGTTCCGCCCGATCACCTGGATGCGGTACATCCCCACGTTACGGACGCCGGTGGCCGGATCGCGGGTGATCACGCCGGGCAGGGTGATGTAAGGTCCGCCGTCCTCCGGCCAGCACAGCGGCACGGGAAATTGCGCCAGGTCCACGTCGCGCTCGCGGATGACCACTTCCTGACACGCCGGGCGGCCGCCGCCCGTCTTGGGCGGGAACTTGGCCACCTCGGCGAGCTGCGGCAGCATGGCGAGCTTGCCGAGCAGGGTGTCGGGGACCTTGAGGTTCAGCAGCGCCGCGATGCGCTCGCCGATCTCGTCCAGACAGTCGACGCCTAACGCCAGCGCCATGCGCCGCGCCGAGCCGAACAGGTTGACGGCCACCGGATAGCGCGACGCGGCGCCGCCGGCGAGCGTCGGCCGCGTGAACAGCAGCGCCGGCCCCCCGCCCGGCGACTTCATGCAGCGGTCGGCGATTTCCGTGATCTCTTTGTCTATCGAGACCGGGTGCTCGACGCGCGCGAGATCTCCCCGCGCCTCGATCGCCTCGATCAGAGCGCGCAGATTATCGAGTGCCATGATGGATGGCGCAGATCCCGCCCGTCAGGAGTTCGTAGCCGACGGCGTCGAATCCGGCGACGCGCAGCCGGTGTGCCAGGCCTTCCGGATCGGGGAACTCGAACACCGACTCTGGCAGGTAGGTATAGGCGTCCCTATGTTTCGACACCGCCCGGCCGATCGCGGGGAGCACGCGCCGGAAGTAGAACAGGTACAGGGCGCGCAACGGCGCAAACCGCGGCGTGGTGAACTCGAGCACCACGAAATGCGCACCCGGCCGGAGCACTCGGTGCGCCTCGCGCAACCCGGCGTCCAAGTCCGCGAGGTTCCGGACCCCGAACGCGCACATCGCGCCGTCGAACCGGCCGTCGGCGCAGGGCAGCGTCAGAGCGTCGGCGGCGACGGGACGGGCGCGCGCGGCTTTCCCCTTCCCCCGGGTGAGCATGGGGACGACGAAGTCCGCGCCGACGACCTGCCCGGCGAACGTCGGCTCGCGAGCGAGCGTCGCCGCGAGGTCGAGCGTCCCGGCGCAGAGGTCGAGGTAGGTGCCGTGAGGCGTCCGCTCCCAGGCGAGCCGCCGCACCGCGGCGCGGCGCCAGGAGCGGTCCACGTTGAGACTCAGGAGATGATTGAGGAAGTCGTAGCGCGGGGCGATCGCGGTGAACATGTCGCGCACGTACGACCGCTTTGCGTTGGGGACACGACTCACGGCCACCTCGAATGCAGGGGGCGCCATAGGCGCGAAAGATAGGCCGGGCCACCTGACGGGCGCCAGCGACCAGGACGTCGTCGAGTGGGCCAAGCGTGGCCACGACGCGGCGTTCCGCGAGCTGGTGCGTCGCTACGAGCGGCCGGTGTTCTCGCTGCTCTACCGCATGGTGCGCGACCGCGCGCTCGCCGAGGACCTCGCCCAGGAAACGTTCATCAAGGTCCTGAACGGGCTCGGCTCGTACAACCCGCAGTTCCGCTTCTCGTCCTGGATCTTCAAGATCGCCAACAACGCGGCGATCGATCAGCTTCGCAAGCGCGAGCTCGACACGCTCTCGCTCGACGGCTCCCCCCACGCCACGACTCCCGAGGCGATGCGCGCGACCACGCTGCAGCTCGGCGACAAGGGCGAGAGCCCGCTCCAGGAGCTCGAGGCGCGCGAGCTGGGCGGCGCGATCGAGCGGGCGATCGCGCGGCTGCGGCCGGAGTACCGCTCGTGCATCCTGTTACGCCACGTGGAGGGCCACTCGTACGAGGAAATCGCCCGGATCCTGGAGCTTCCGCTGGGCACGGTGAAAACGTATATCCACAGGGCCCGCAACGAATTGCGGGGCTACTTGGCCGATCGGAAGGAGTGAAACCGGTGCCGCGACTGGCGCGTAAGGCTGGGCCAAGATGACCCCGACTCCTGACACCCGACACCTGACCCCGGACGAAATCGAGCTCTGGGCCGAGGGGCTGCTTCCCGCCGCGCGGGACCCGCACCTGGCGCGGTGCGACGAGTGCCGCGCGACCGCCGGGCGCGAGCGCAAGCTGTTCCGCGAGCTGGCGCAGCTCACCCGCTTCGCGCCCGAGTTCGGGTTCGTGGAGCGGGTGATGGCCAAGGTGCGGATTCCGACGCCCTCAGGCCCGCACTTCCGCTCCCACACCGACTCCTAGCAGTCGCGCCGCGCTGCCGTCGCGCACCGCGATTTCCACCGTCCCCCCGCTGCCGACGAACGCGACGAGCACGCCCCGCTTCACGTCGCCGAAGCTGCGCGCCAGCGTGCCGATCTCGGTACCGGCGACTTTGATGCGCACGCCCGGCTCCACCGCGTCCCCCGGGATGTTCGAGATCAGGGTACCGAAGCGATCGACATAGATCACTTCGCCCACCATGACTCCCCCGTCTTCCCGGGGCGCGGGGAGCGGGGAGCGGTACGGATCGGTGATAGGCTGGCCCATGTGTGACAGAGACGCGCCCAGGGCAAGCTGGCCGGCCGCGGGCGCAAACAGGTCGCGGGCGTGGAAGGTGGGCGCCGCGGCCGGGGGCACCGGCAGCGAAACGAAATGCGCCTCCGGGGAGAGAAACGAGAGCAGGCCGTTGTCGGGGGCGACGAAGAAGTGCCCCGCCGTCTGCGCCGCGAGCGCGCGCCGGTTCGTCCCCACCCCCGGGTCCACGACCGCGAGGTGCACGGTCCCCTGGGGAAACCGCTGCCATACTCGGGAAAGGATGTATTGGGCAGCACGCACGTCGCCCGGGGGGACTTGGTGGGTGATGTCCGCGAGCACCACGCCGTGCACCTGCGACAACAGCACGCCCTTCACCTCGCCGACGTAGCTGTCGGCGGTGCCGAAGTCCGTGAGCAACGTGATCAACGTGGCCATGGTTACACCACGCTGCGACGCCAGGCGCCATTGAGCCAGAAGAACGTCATCGCGACCCCCCGCCCGACCGCGGTCACCGAGAGCGCGAGCCAGATGCCGACCAAGCCGATCGTCGCCGACCACCAGGCGGCGAGCGGCACCCGCAGCAACGTGAGCGCGGTGCTCGTGATCTGCGGCCACAGCGTGTAGCCCGCCCCCGCGAGGGCACCCTCCAGGATGATCTCGAACGTCTGCCCGATCTGCGCGAACGCGATCACGCGCAGGTAGAGGCTCCCGTCGGCGATCACCGCGGGATCGGACGTGAACAGCGCCACCAGGGAGCGCGGGATGGCGAGGAACGCGGCCGCCGTCGCGACGGTGACCGTGAGACAGTACAACACCGTCATGCGCACCGCCTGGCGCGCGCGCGCTTCCTGGTTCGCGCCCAGGTTCTGTCCGACCAGCGCGGCGGCCGAGAGGGCGAATCCCGAAATGGCGAGGAACCCGATCCCTTCGACCTTGTGGCCCACACCGAGTGCCGCGAGCGCGGCGGTGCCGAAGCGCGCCGTGTACCGGGTCAGCCACATGTACACCACGGAGAGGAGCACGCCGGCGAGCGAGAGCGGCGCGCCCACCCGGAGCAGCGTGGGCACGGCGCGCCAGTCGGGTGCGTCGAGACGGATGAGCCCGCGCTTGAGCGCGATGCCCACGCCGATCAGGAACCCCCCGCCCCGCACCATCACGGACGCGACGGCCGCCCCCTCGACGCCGAGCCGGGGAAAGGGTCCCACCCCGGCGATGAGCAGCGGGTCGAGCCCGATCGACAGCAACACCGACGCCGCGAGCAGCGCGAATGGCGTACGCGTGTCGCCGGCGGCCCGGAATGTCGCCTCGATCGCGAAGAACCCGAACACGAGCGGACCGCCGAGGAGCCACGTGTCGAGGTAGCGGGACCCGAGCGCCGCCACCTCGCGCGGCACCGTCATCAGGCGGAACAGGTCGCCGGTCAGCGCGAACCCGAGCAACGACGCGGCCGTGCCTGCGCCCAGGGCGTACAACACGGCCGCCCCGGCGGCGCGGGCGGCGAGGTCGGGACGGCCCTCTCCGTGCCGCCGCGCGGCGACCGCGATCAGCCCCACCTCCACCATCTCACCGAGCGATAGCAACACCCAGACGTAGAATCCCGCGGTCGAGACGGCCGCGAGCGCCGCCGGGCCGATGAGGCGGCCCACCCAGATCGAGTCGATCAGGTTGAAGCAGAAATGGCAGGCCATCATCGCCACGGCGGGCGCGGCGAGCTGCAGAATGACGGGGCGCAGCGGCCCGACCGTGAGCGATCCGGGCGCGCGGGTGACGCTGGTCATGGCGCCGCAAGCTACCGGAGCGTGGCGCCGGGGGTCAACGACACGGCGCGCGGCGCCGCCCTACTCAGGCGGCGTGCGGGTGCGCCGGGGTGGGACGGGTCCGCTCGTCCAACCGCCGCGCGTCGGCGCTCCAGTCGATGTGAAAACCCTGATCGCACCTCGTGCACGCCATGGTGCCCGTGACCTGCCTGACGGGCTCGCGCGCGGCGCACCCCGGACACACGGCGTACCACGCGCCCCAGCTCTCTGGCATCAGCCCGGCATCCGGAGGGCGCCTGACGAGGCTCCAGCGCGTGGGGCGGGCGAAGGTGAGCACGAGGTAGGAGTGGTGCACGCTGACGGACATGCCGCGCACGTCGAGGACCACGGAATGCGACCCCGCGCTCAGCACGGGATACCACGCACCGCGCCGCAGCCGAGAGCGCACCCCGTCCCGGACCCGGGCCCACCGCGGGCCCTTCACCATGTCGGCCCACTCCGACATCGCTCGATCCATGGCGACCTCCGCACGGGCGGTTTGTGCAGTTGCTTATATCCCCCCATGCGAGGGTCGTCAAGAGCGCCACGAACTGGATCTGGAGTCTGACGGGGACGAAAAACGTGAAGAAAACGAAAAAGGCCAAGCAAGGAAAAAAACCGGCTTAGGATGCCTGCGCCCGGTGTCGCCGGCGCGACTTCGTGTCGTACAGAGAGCGGTCCGCCGCATTGAGGAGGCCTTCGAGCGACGCCCCATCGCGCGGGTGGATGGCCACGCCGACGCTCACCGAAATCACCGGCTCCTCGCCATCGCGTGCCACCCGATCGGCGATCCGGCGCGCCACGTGCCACGCCGCCGCGTCGCCCGTCTCCGGCAGCACCACGGCGAACTCGTCGCCGCCGAACCGCGCCGCGGTGTCGATGCCGCGGCACGAGCCGAGCAGGGTCTCCGCCACGCGGCGCAGCGCCAGGCTCCCCACCAGGTGGCCGAAGCGGTCGTTGATCGTCTTCAGACCGTCGAGATCCATGAGCACGACCGCGAACGGCCGGTCGGTGCGCGACGACCGCTTGATCTCCGTCTCGAGCGCCTGGACGAGCTGCCGGTAGTTCGACAGCCCCGTGAGGGGATCGCTCACCGCCAAGCGGCGCAGCCGCTCCTGGGCCTCCCGCCGCTCGGCCACCGCCGCCGCGAGCACCAGCGTCATGATGGCCGTCACGCCCGTGAACGCCTGCACCAGCAGCAGCGACTCGTCGTACGTCGGGCGCGCGAACGGCCCGAACCCCGAGAGCGTGCCCGCGATGGCGACGCCCGAGAGGACGAGCACGGCCGTCGCCGCCTCGCGCGGCTCGAACCGGAACGCGGCCCAGAGCAGCAGGGGCACACACAGGAATTCGAGGGGATAATGCCGGTCCCGCCACGGGAACAGGCCGTCGAACACCGCGATCGCGATGACCACGATGCACGACAACAGCGCCGCGGCCTCGAGCGTCTGGCGTCGCGTCCAGTGCACGCGGGGGTGCAGCGCCCAGAACAGCACGGCGGGCGCGACCACCAGATCGCCCACCGCGTCGCCGAGCCACCAGGTGAGCCAGATCGAGCCGAAGTCGCTCCAGCGTGCCAGTCCGTCGAGCGAGATCACGATCACACCGGCGGTGGCGCTCACGGCCGTGCTCACGATTCCCGCGAGCACCGCAAGGGTGAAGACGTCGCGCGCGCGCTCCCCCACTCGACGACCGCGGGCGAAGCGATTGACGAGGTACGCGCCGAGCAGGCCCTCGAGCGTGTTCCCGGCCGCGACCGCGACGGCGCTCGGCACCGAGCCGGAGATGGTCACGTTCACCAGGAACGCGCCCACCAGGATGGCCGGCCAGACGTCGTAGCCGGCGAGGAGCAGGGCGGCGAGCGCGATCCCCGTCGGCGGCCAGACGGCCGTCGCGTTGGGGTTGGCGACGGCGAACCGCAGCCCGAGCCTGCCGGCCACGAAGTACGCGGCGGCGAGGGCGACCAGCAGCCCCAGACGTCTGAGCGATTGCGACTGGATGGTGCGAGTCATTTCAGTGCGGCGCTACGGCGCGCGACTCAACCAGCGGCGACGAACCACTCTTCCCACGCCACTCGGAACGTCCGTTCGCAGCGCGGGCAGCGCATGCTGTGCGGCGCTCCCTTGAGCTGGGCGCGGTTGCGGCAGCCGGGGCACACGGCGTACTTGTCGCCCCATAGCGCCGGCAGGCTGCGCGCGTCGCGCGGACGCGAGACGACGGTCCAGTACTGCGGAGGGCTCGTGACGATCTTGACCGACGCACGCGGTACCGGCACCTGCTCGCGATTCACGTCGAGCGTCGCTTCCGACGACGACAGACCCGCGACGCGATACCACGCACCGCGACGCAGACGGAAATTCAGGTCGGTCTCGAGACGAGCCCACCGCACGTCGGTCATTCCTAGATCCCCTCACGAGTGCCCAGCCTCACCCCATCGTAAGGACGCCGCCCGTGCGGGGCTAGAGTGGCGGCGCCGCAACAGCGGCTGGGTCACAGGCCAGGTCACGGGGCAGCGGCGGGGATCTCCCTCAGGAAGCGCTGAAAGACCGGATTGCCCGGGTAGCGCTCGGCGAGCTGCGTCACTGCGTCGCGGGCGGCGCGCTGGAGGGCCGCCCGGGCCGGAGCGGCCCGCGCCGCCTCGCGCACCAGGGCCGCGGCGAGCACCCACCCGGCCTCCACGCGGGCGAGATCGCCGTCCACCGCGGCACGGCGCATATAACGGATCCCCTGCTCCGCATTGCCGCTCCCCAGGCCCACGAGCTTCGCCACCAGACGGGCGAGGGCGCCGGCGCGGGCCAGGCCGTACTGGTACACGCCGAGGCCGAGGTAGCAGTCGGCGCAGCTCGAGTCGGCGGCGAGGACGCGGGCGTAGGCGTCGCGCATCGCTTTGGCGTCCTTCGCGGCGCTCCACGAGTGCCCGTGCAGGTCGCGCTGACGGGCGCGGTATCCGAGCGCGGTGGCGAGCCAGAAGTCGCGCGCCGCTCCGCGCGGCACGGCCGCGGCCCGGGCGATCGCGCGATCGAGCAGCGAATCGATGCGCGCCGCCTCGTAGCCGTCGTTCTCGAGCGCGGCCGCCCACCAGATGTAGGCGCTCGCCTCGAAGATCACCGGTGCAGGGTCTGCGCTGTCCTGCCGCGCGAGGTCGGCGAAATAGCCCGCGGCCGCGGGGAAGCCGCCGCCGTACAGCGTGTCCAGTCCGGCTCGCAGCTCGGGACGCTCGACTCGACGGGGACTCTGCAGCAGCAACAGCGCGGCGAACAAGAGCCGCACGTCAGCGGGGGACGGCGGCGAGCGCGTCGGCGACGCGGCGCGCGATGGCATCGAGCGCCCGCGCCGCAGGCGAATCGGGCTGGGCCGCGACGATCGGCTGTCCGGTGTCGGCGAGGTCCGCCAGGCGCGCCTGCAGCGGCACCTCGCCGAGCAGCGGCACGCCGAGCTCGTCCGCGAGGCGGGTGCCGCCGCCCGCGAGGAAAATGGCGGTGCGCTCGCCGCAGTGCGGGCATACGTAGGAGCTCATGTTCTCGACCACGCCGAGCACGGGCACCCCCACCCGCTCGAACATCTTCGCGCCGCGCAGACTGTCGCCCACCGCCACTTCCTGCGGCGTGGTGACGATGACCGCGCCGCGGATGTGCACCGTCTGCGCGAGCGACAGCTGCGCGTCCCCGGTGCCCGGCGGCAGATCCACCAAAAAGTAGTCGAGCTCTCCCCAGTCGACGTCGCGCAGGAATTGCTGGATCACCTTCATGATGATCGGGCCGCGCCAGATGGCGGGCGCGTCGCGCTCGACGATCAGCCCCAGCGACATCAGCTTCACGCCGTGGGCCTCGAGCGGCTGGATCCGGCCGCCCCGCACCTCCGGCTTCCGATCGACTCCCATCATGCGCGGGATGTTGGGTCCGTAGATGTCCGCGTCCATGAGGCCCACGCGGTGCCCGGCGCGCGCCAGCGCGACGGCGACGTTGGCGGACACCGTCGACTTGCCCACACCGCCCTTACCCGACGAAACCGCCAGGACTTTGCCGAGGTGCGGCAGCTCGACAGGCGTCGGGGGCGGAGGGACGCCGGCGGGACCGGCGCGCGGCGCGCCGTCCGCGGCGGCCTGCGCCGTGGCACTCGCATCGGTCACGTTCACCCGCACCGCCGTCACGCCCGGCACCCCTTGCACCGCCTTGCGCACGTCGCGCGCGAGCGAGCCGGGATCGTCCCGCCCGAGCAGGAAGGTGAAGCTGACCGCGCCGCGGTCGTCCACGGCGAGGTCCTTGACCATGCCGGCCGTCAGGACGTCCCCGCCGCGGCGCGGGTTCTGGAGCTGCGACAGGGCGCGCTCGACGCGCGCCTGGAGAGTATCGGACGCTGGCACTAGAGAAAGGTACGGGAACATGCGGCGGACGTGCAACGAGACGATGACGGGCACGGGGATTGCAGGCCTTTGCACTGGCCCAATCGCGCACTCTATGTCCGACGATCGACGTCCCGTTCGCCGCGCCTCGGTGGCGCAGTGGACGACCTATCTGTTGTTGGCCTGCCTCGCGCTCGAAGCCGGCACGGTCGCGTCTCGCTTGTCCCAGCGCGCCCTCATCGCTCCCGCGGTCGCCGACGCGCAACCGCTGCCTGCCGACATCGCGGCCAGCGACGCGCGCCGGCGGGCTGACGCCGAGCAGCAGGCCGACGCGCGATCCCGCGCGATCGGCACGCTCAACCTGGTAGCGGTCGCGTGCACGGCGGTGCTGTGGCTGGTGTGGCTGTACCGCGCCTACACCAATCTCGTGTTCGTCGGGTCCAAGCGGGTGCGCTTCAGCCCGACGTGGGCCGTGGGATACTGGTTCATTCCGTTCGTCAACGTGGTGCGCGCCTACCAGGTCATGAAGGATCTCTGGCTCCGCAGCGACTCGCGGAACGACCGCGACGGGTACGACGACCTGCCCGCTCCCGTCCTGCTGCGCGGATGGTGGGGCGTGTTCCTGGCTTGGGCGGTGCTCGAGCCGGTGTTCACGGCCCTGGCGCACGACGCCCGCACGGCCGAGCAGCTCAGCGACGCCACCCACCTGGGGATCGCGGTCGGTGGCGTGGGGATCGTCGCGACCGTGCTCGCCATCAGGGTCGTGCGCGAAATCGACCGCAGGCAGCGGTTTTTCGACTGAGACGTCAGGGCCCGCCCGGCCGTCGCTGCCGCATCTCCTCGAGGTTGCGATCGAACGTCTTCTGCTGGTCCGCAGTCAGGACGGCACGGATGTCGTCCCGCTCGCGCTGGAACAGGGCGCGGACCTTGTCGCGCGTCGCAGAATCCGGAGGCGTCCCGGGCGTGAAGGACGGCCGCTCGCTTCTGTAGCGCGCCTGAATCGAGTCGACTTTGGCCTGCTGCGCGGGCGTGAGCGTGATGTCCTTGAAGAGCAGCTCCATGCGCCGGCCCGGCCCGCCCCGCCCCCCGGGCCCCTGGGCCTGCGCGGCGGTCGCGGCGAGTGCGAGCAGGGCCGACAGTAGAAATGAGTACGCTCTCATGGTTCCTCCCGATGGAATCCCGGTCGTCGGTGTCATGGAGAGATTACGGCTGAGGAGCTCCGGCCGCTGCGGCGGGCTGATACCTCTCCCTACAACACCGCGTTCTTGAGCAGCTGAATGTAGATCCGCACCGCGTCCGCGTACCCCTGCACACTCACGCGCTCGTCCATGCCGTGCACCCGGCGCAAATCGTCCTTCCCGACAGTGGCCCCGACGAAGCGCAGCACGTTGGGCGTGAGCCGGGCGTAGTGCCGCGAGTCGGTCGCCCCCACCACGAGCCACGGCGTCACCACCGTAGCCGGAACCACCTGGCGGATGGTCCGCGCCAGCAGCTGAAACGGCTCGGCCTCCACCGGCGTGACGGGTGATGGATTGCTGAAGGTCGTCTCCAGCGCGCGCACGCCGATCCGGGGGTCATCCACCACGCGCCGCACGTGCTCGAGCACGGTTGCGACGCTGTCCCCCGGGAGAATCCGGAAGTTGACGAGCGCACGGGCGGTGGACGGTAACACGTTCTCCTTCACGCCCGCCTGCAGCACCGTGGGGGCGGTGGTGGTCCGAAGCAGCGCGTTGCCCTGGGGCGTCCGGCCGAACTGCGAGGTGAGGATCCCGCCCAGGAGCCAGCGGTTCGCCATCACCAGGCGCGGCGCGAACGGCATCTCCGGACCGAGATAGTCGAACATGTCGGCCGTCGGGCCGCGGATGGCCCGCGGCATCTGCCGCGCTTCGAGCCGCGTCAGCCCGGCGGCCACGATGCCGACCGCGGTCGCCCGGGGCGGCATCGAGGAGTGCCCGCCCTCGGCCTGCGCCGTGAGCTCCACGGTGACGTACCCCTTCTCCGCGATCCCGATGAGCGCCACCGGCGCCTCCACACCCGCGATCAGCCCCGTGGCGAGTGCCCCCCCTTCGTCCAGCACGAATTCCGGGTGCACGTTGCGCGACGCCAGCAGCTCCGCGATGCGCGCGGCGCCGCGGCGACCGCCCACCTCCTCGTCGTACCCGAACGCCAGGTACAGCGTGCGCCGGGGTTTGGCGCCCGCGGCGACGAGATGCTCGACCGCCTCGAGGATCCCCACGAGGCTGCCTTTGTCGTCGAGCGCGCCACGCCCCCACACGTACCCACCCGCAATCCGTCCCTCGAAGGGCGGCTCGGTCCAACGGCCTTCCGTCCCGGGCTCGATCGGGACGACATCCTGGTGCGCGAGCAAGACGACCGGAGCGAGCCCGGCGTCGGAGCCCGTCCACTGGTACAGCAGGCCGTAGCCGTTCACCTTCTCGAGCTTGAGCGCGGCGTGGAGTTTCGGGAAGGAATCCCGCAGGTACCGATGCAATCCCTCGAACTCCCGAGGGTCGACCTGATTGGAGTCCTGGAACGAGATGGTCTTGAAGCGCAGCGCGCCCGCGAGCCGGCGCGCCAGCGCCGCGGTGTCGAGCGGCTCGGCGGCCACGGGGGTGACCTGGGGCTGGCGCGAGCGGAGGTTGACGGTCCGCTCGAGCGTGACCGCTGCGAGCACGACCACGACCAGCGCCACGGCCAGGAGAACACGCTTCATGGGGCACCGGGAAAACAAAGAGGTCGGACAACGGTGTCGTCGGCGCGCGCGCCCGGCAAGGGGCGGCCGTGCGCTAGACGACGGGTCGCCACAAGTAGAAACACACGGCCAGAATCGCCTGACAGGCCGCGAACGCGCCGGCCAAGTACGCCACGCGCCGTCGCGGCACGACCAAGGCTAGCCAAAAGAATAGGGGAAACAGGACCGACGTGAACCTTCCGAGCGAGATGAAGAGGTGGGCCGCCACCGGCGGGAAGATGTTGATGGCGATCCACATGGCGTACGCGGCGCCGATGCGTCGGGCGACCGGCACTATCGATGCGGCTGCCAGGAAAAACGCCGCGATGTCGCCGCCGTACACCATCACTTCGCTTGCCTTCAGCCGGAGATCCTCGGCCGTGCGAACCGGGTCGGGGGCAGGACCGCGGCCCAACAACGGCACGCCCCACGCGACTTGGCCGTGCATCCACGCCAGGGCATCGCCGAACCGCACGTAGAGATACGCCGAGAAAATCGCGACTCCGGCAAGCGGCGCCAGTGCGACGACGATGGCCGCAAAGTCCCGCCCCTGCCGCCCCCCCGAGCCCGGACCCGGGACGTCGTGCGAGGGGTCTGACCGGGTGGTCGCCGCCATCCACACCAAAGGGAGAGCCAGCCAGAACCCGTTCGGACGAGTGAGCCCCGCCGCGAAGCCTGCCAGGGCCGCGAGCAGCAGGTAGCGCCGTCGCATGGCGTAGAACGCGCCGACCGTGAGAAACAGGAACAACGACTCGGTATAGACGACGGAATAGAACAGCGCGAACGGGTACGTCGAAACGAGCAGGATCACCGGCCACGCCTTCTCCTCACCCAGCTCCAGCACCGCCAGTCGATACAGCAGGGAGATCGCGCCGGCGAATGCCGCAAGCGAAACGACGGTGCCGGCAAGCAGTGGATGGCCCCCCAGCAGCGCTCCGCCCCAGCGCATCAACAGCGGATACAGCGGGAAGAAGACCACGTTCTGGTGAAGAAACACCGACGGGTCCCAGCGGTAGCCGACGGTGGCAATCTGGTGATAGAAGTCGGTGTCCCAGCGCGCCTGGAGATTCACGAGCTCATTCGACGACACACGCCACAGTGCCTCGGCGGTGGGTGCGGGCATCGTTCCGACGATCGTTACGGCGATGGCGCCGAGGAGGAGAATCAGCAACCGCGTGCCGATCAGGCTGACAAGTACGGTGGACCGGAGCATCGGGCGCCGGCGGGGGACAGGGGCGCCCGGGAGGCGAGCCGCGAGCAAGCTACTCTAGTGGCCCAGCCAGATGGGCCGCGACGCGCACGGGTGACCTACGCGAGCGTGACAACGGTCGGCCGCGGGATCGGTGCGGTGCGCCAGGAGAACACGAGGCAGCCGACGAACAGCAGGATCTCGGTCCACACAATGAGGCTGTAGCCGTCGACCAGGTGCTGGATTTTTCTGCCGACCAGATCCCGCCCGGTCAGCCCGGCCACGATCATCATGCCGACCAGGACGTGCACGAACGCCCGGAGCCGCGGAGTCAGCTCCGTCATTCGGAGCGAGAGAAAGCAGTAGAACGTGAAGAGGAACGTCACCAGATGAGCCTTCCACGTGATGCCGGACAGGAGATGCCCAGCGAGAAACACGCTGCCGAGCTCGAACGCCGTGAGCGGCGCGTTGCGCAATCGCAGAAGCACCAGGTTGCCGATGAAGGCGAGCAGGGCGATCGCGAACGCCGTCCGGTAGATCGCGGCCGCGACGGGCTCGGACACCGGGAAAACCGCGCGGTAGTCCGCGTTGAAGTCGTCAGGCGCAGACACGGTGAG
>QHTP01000079.1 GCA_003220855.1 Gemmatimonadota bacterium | reverse complement strand
CGAGCGCTTCAACTCGTATGCCCGGCGCGAGGACGTGGACATCTCGCAGCTGCTGCACGTGGGGCTGTGGGCGGCGCCGGGCGCGTGGGGGTATGCGCCGGGTAAAGCGGGCGTCGGCGTCGAGCTGGGCGCCCAGGTCGCGGCGCCATGGGTCGGGGGCTTTGCTGTTGTGCGCGGCGCCGGCAACGGAGTCTTCACCGCCGGAGTGCCCGACTCGGGCCGCATCTCCGGGGCCGTGACGGTGGCGAGCCAGAACGTGCGCGGCCACACGCTGCTTCTGCATCTCGAGGGGTCCCGCCTGCGGCGGCCCAAGTTCGGTGAGGAGTTCGATCTCTGGACGACGCAGAACGGTCCGCGCGTGTTCGGCGTCCACGAGTTCACGGGTTGGCGCATGGCGTGGCTCGCGCTGGACGATCGCATCCTGCTCGCGGACGACGCCTGGGGACTGATGGGCGTCGGCCTGGCGCCGTTCTTCGATTACGGGGGTGCGTGGTATGCGACGGAGGAGCCCCGCCTGGGCGGCGACGTCGGCCTCTCGCTACGCATCGGGCCGACCCGCTCCGTGCGCGGCGATGTGGCGGAGTTTGCCGTCGGTTACCGCTTTGGCAAGGGGTTCACCGGCAGCCGCTGGGGCTTCGCGGTCCGCAAGGGCGTTCACTACTGACCGCGCCGCTGCAACCTCTCGGGCCCGAGCGACGTTACCACCGTCATGGAGACCGAGACGCCGCACCAGACCCCGACCCGGCGCCGGGGGATGCTCCCGGGCATCGTCGTGGTGGCCGCCGTGTGGACGTTGTTGCACCTGTATGTGGGGCAGCGCTTGCTCGCCCCCCCGCCGCTGCCGCTCGGGTGGCGCCTGCTCGGTTGGCTGGGCATCCTGCTCCTCGTCCTCGCCCCGTTCGTGGCGCTCGTCGCCGGACGGACCGAGCGGCTGCCGGCGAAGCGCGGCCTCGAGGTCGCCGGTTTCACGGCCATGGGATTGTCGTCGCTGCTGATCGTGTTCGTGCTGGCGGGAGACGCGCTGCATGTGCGGGCCTGGCTGGGCGTCGCCGGTTTCCGGCTGGCGGTCGTGGGCGGTGCGGTCGCCGTGCTGGTGGTGGGTCTGTGGCGCGCGCGGCGGCCCGCGCTGGTGCGGGTAGTGGACGTACCAATCGCGCGGCTTCCTTCGGATCTCGAAGGCCTCCGCATCGCACAGCTGTCCGACCTGCACGTCGGCCCCATGCTGAAACGCGATTTCGTCGAGCGTGTGGTGCACACGACCAACGGCCTCGAGCCCGATCTGATCGCCCTGACCGGCGACGTGGCGGACGGGTTTCCGCGCGCGCTGCGCGACGACGTGGCGCCCCTCGCCGCGCTCGCCGCCCCGCTGGGGAAGTATTTCGTGACAGGCAACCACGAGTACTACTGGGACGCGGCCGGCTGGGTGCGCGAGCTCGAGCGGCTCGGCTTCAGCACGCTGGTGAACGCGCATCGCGTGATCCGCCGCGGGTCAGGGCGGGTGTTGCTCGCGGGCGTGACGGACCTGTCGGCGCCCGGCGGCGGGCCGGGCCCGGCCTCCGACCCGGCGGCGGCCGTAGCCGGCGCGCCCGCAAGCGACGTGCGGGTGCTCCTCGCCCATCAGCCCAAGAGCGCGTTCGCGGCGCGTGTGGTCGGTTTCGACCTGCAGCTCTCCGGCCACACGCACGGCGGCCAGTACTTCCCTTTTAACCTGCTGGTGCGGTTGTTCCAACCATTCGTCGCCGGGCTGCATCGCCTCGAGGCGATGTGGCTGTACGTGAGTCGCGGGACCGGCTACTGGGGACCGCCGCTGCGGCTGGGCGCCCCGGCCGAGATCACATTGATCCAGCTGACGCGTGCCTAGCGTCCAGGCTCAGCGGCCCGCTGCCGAAGTACGTGATCAACAGCGCCGCGCCGAGCATGGACAGGTTCTTCATGAACATCGCGATCTGGATTCCGCGCATCATAGGATCGGTCACGGCCCAAAAGTTGTGCATCGCGAGCGTCACCGGGATCAGGAAGATGACGAGGAGCCACGCGCCGATCTTGGCCTTGTAGCCGAGCGCCACGCTGAGGCCGCCCGCGATGGCGATGATCCCGGAGAGCGGGACGAGGAGCCCGGCGGCCGGCACGCCCTGTTGGGTCGCATAGCCGATGTAGCCTTGGGAAAAGTGGCCGAGGATGGTCATCAAGAAGATGCCGGAGTACAGCACGCGGCCCACGAGGACGACGTAGCGCACGGGAATCCCCTTTCTCGAGTCAGTTCACGAAGTGAGGGCGTCGAGAGCACTCTTGAGGCTTTTCGCGTCGCCCGCGCTGAGCGCACGCACGATGGCCTGCTGTGCCTCGGCGAGCGCCCGCATGCCCTTGGCGTACGCCTGCTCGCCGGCGGGCGTGAGCGCGGCGAGCACGCCGCGGCGGTCGTCGGGGTCGGGGCGCCGGCGCACGAGCCCGTCCTTCTCGAGCCGGTCCATCAACTGGGTGATGTTGGAGCGCACGCAGTGCTGGCGCTGGGCCAGCTCGGAGAGCGGCAACGGTGCGCCCGCCTCCGCCAGGGGGTGGAGCACGCCCAGCTTCGCGAGCGACAAACCAAGCGGGCTCACCGCCGCCTCCAGCCGGGACTCCACCGCCTCGGCCGTCTCGAGGAGCGAGGACACCACGGCGCTGGCGCTGCTGGAACGGCGCGCGCGTTTCATGGGACCTTTGCGCATGCGCGAAATCATACCCGGCTCGCCGGCGCGGTCAATCAATCAATCCTCGGCGCCGGGCCAACCGGCGCCTGCGGCCTGGTACAACTGCACCCCGGCGATGAGCTGGTCGCGCTGAGCCTGGGTGAGTCCGAGCTCCGCGGCGAACAGGCCGCGCTGCGCGTCGAGCACGTCGAGATAGCTCGAGACGCCGTTCTGATACCGCAGGTCGGCGAGCTGGAGCGCGCGGCGCAGCGCGATCACCTGGCGCTCCTGCGCGGCGGTCCGATCCTGCGCGGTGCGCAGTCCCACGAGCGCGTCTTCCACCTCACGCAGCGCGACCAGCACCGTCTGCTCGTAGTGGGAACGTGCCTGTGCCGCGCGCGCCCGCGCGATGTTCACCTGCTCGCCCCCCGGCCGGCCTTCGGTGAAGAGTGGGATCGACACCCCCGCGAACGCCTGCCAGATGTTCGTTCCCGACCCGAACCAGTTCGAGAACTCGGTGCTCTGGGTGCCGTACTGACCCGTGATCAAGAACGTCGGTAGCCGACCCGCCTCGGCCACGCCCACGCGGGCGGTCGCGGCTCGCAGGGTGGCCTCCGCGCTGCGGACGTCCGGTCGCCGCTCGAGCAGCGCCGAGGGAATGCCCGCGGGCACGGAGATGCGCCCCACCAGCTCGGTGAGCGGACGGCCGCGCACGATGACGCCGGGGTTGTGGCCGACCAGCACGCTCAGCGCGTTCTCCTGCTGGGCGACCTGACGCTCGAAATCGGCGACGCTCGCGGCCGGGGTCGCGACCTCCGCTTCGAACTGCCGCACGTCGAGCTCCGAGATCAGCCCCCGCTCGAGCCGCTGGCGGGCGAGCTCGAGCGTCTGGCGCCGCGAGTCGAGCGTGCGGCGCGAGATCGCGAGGTTCAGATCCGCAGCACGCAGGTCGACGTAAGCCGCGGCTACGTCGGCGATGACGGAGAGCTGCAACGCGCGCCGGTCTTCCTCGCGCGCGCCCAGCTCGCCGCTCGCGGCTTGCATGGAGCGGCGCAGCCGTCCCCAGACGTCGAGCTCCCAGCTCAAGTCCGCCGTCGCCCGGTACACGTTGTAGGTGAACGACCCAAACGTGCCGAACACCGTCTGGGCACCGGGTCCTGGATCAGGTCGGGCCACTGGAACGCCGGGGCCGAATCGCCGGCCGCTCGACCAGGCGTCGGGCTGTAGGTGAACGCGGCGCGAACCGTATCCCTGCCGGGCGGAAGTAGCGTGTCGCGGGCGGTGCGCAGCGAGTCGTAGAATGACCGGAGCGAATCTTCGGACGTCGCTGGCCGCCGCCAGCCGTCCGGCATGCCCACGGCGGATCGACGATATCCGGGTCCCACGGCACACGCCCCGGTGAGAGCGATCAGCGCGACGAACGTGCGCAAGGTGACTCGTCGCATGTCAGTCGCCCTCCACCGCGACGGGCACGGCTTGAGGGATCCCCGAAGGCTCGGTGCGGCGGAACAGGCCTCGCTCGCTCAAGCTGCGGATCGACGCGAAAAACAGCGGGATGAAGAACACCCCGACCAGGGTCGCCACGAGCATCCCGAAGAAGACCCCCGTGCCGATCGAGTGACGGCTCGCGGCGCCGGCGCCGCTGGACGTCAGCAGGGGCGTGACGCCGAGAATGAACGCAAACGAGGTCATCAGGATCGGCCGCAACCGCTCCCGCCCCGCCTCGAGGGCGGCCTCCTTAATGGACCGCCCCTGGGCGCGCAGCTCATTCGCGAACTCGACGATCAGAATCGCGTTCTTCGCCGCGAGACCCACGACGACGATCAGGCCGATCTGCACGTACACGTCGTTCGCCATCCCGCGCAGCCACACGCCGAGCAATGCCCCCAGCGTGCCGAACGGCACGCCGAGCAACACAGCGAACGGGATCGACCAGCTCTCGTATTGCGCGGCGAGCACCAGGAACACCATGACGAGTCCGAGGGCGAACACCAGACCGCCCTGCCCGCCCGACGCGCGCTCCTGATAGGACTGCCCGCTGAAGGCGTAGCCGACACCTCGGCCGGCGTACTTGTCCTGGGCGAGCCGCTCGACGGCGGCGAGCATGTCCCCGGAGCTCTTCCCGGGCGCCGGGGCCCCGACCAAGAGCGCCGACGTGAAGCCGTTGAACCGCGTGATGACGCTCGGGCCCGCCCGGAATTCCGTGTGGGTGAGGGCCGAGATGGGCACCATTTGTTGATTGGGCCCGCGCACATACAGCCGGCCGATGTCTTCGGGCGTCTGGCGGAAGCGCGCCTGCGCCTCGGCCTGCACCCGGTACGTCTTGCCGTAGCGGTTGAAGTCGTTGATGTAGAGCGTCGACAGAGACGCCTGCAGCGTCTGGAACAGCTCCGACAGCGAGATCCCGAGCGCCTTGGCCTTCTCGCGGTCGACCTGTACGAACAGCTGCGGTGTGTTCACCCGGATCGTGGGATACACGCCGCGCAGCTCGGGCAACGCGTTGGCGTCGGCGGCGAATTCGCCCGCCAGCCCGGCGAACCGCGTCACGTCGTTCACGCCCCGGTCCTGGAGATTCAACTCGAGGCCGGCGGTCGTGCCCAGGCCGATGATCTCGGGGAGGTTGAACGCGAAGCCGCGCGTCTGCTTCAGCTGGAAGAGATAGCCGTTGACGGCGCCCAGCACCGCGGGGAACTGATCGCGCGGGGTGGTCCGCTCCTCCCACGGCTTCAACATGACGAACATGATCGCCGCGTTCGATCCCGTTCGCTGTGTTGCTCGGCGTGCCGTTCGGCACGCTGGGGGCATTGCTCGGCGTGTGGCTGCGCGGGATGGCGAACGACGTGTACGTGCAGATCGGCCTGATCGTCGTCGTGGGTCTCGCGGCGAAGAACGTCCGGGGGCGGTCGATGACGCGACCGGCCGCGCCAAGGTAGCGCTCGGTCACCGAGCGGAACCCGCGATTGAAGCCACCGAAGAACCGGTTGAAGGCTCGCGCCACGACGCCGCTCTCCCCCGCTGCCGGCGCTCCCTCCGGCACCGGCCGCAGCAGTACGGCGCACAGCGCCGGGGTCAGGGTGAGCGCCACGATGCCCGACAGCACCACCGAAACCGCGATGGTGATGGCGAACTGCTTGTACATGAGGCCGGTGATGCCCCCCAGGAACGCCACGGGGACGAACACGGAGCACAGCACCAGCACGATCGCGATCAGCGCCCGGCTCACCTGGTGCATCGCCCGGTCGGCGGCGACGGCGGGCGGCACCCGCTCCTGGGCCATGATGCGCTCCACGTTTTCGATCACGACGATCGCGTCGTCCACGACGATGCCGATCGCGAGCACCAGGCCGAACAGCGTGAGCAGGTTGATCGAGAAGCCGAGCACCTGCATGCCGAAGAAGGCGCCGATGACCGAGACGGGCACGGCGACCAGCGGGATCAGCGTCGCCCGCCAGCTCTGCAGGAACAAGAACACCACCAGCGTGACGAGCAGCAGCGCCTCGAACAGGGTCTTCACCACCTCGTGGATCGAAGCGGTGACGTACGGCGTCGTGTCGAACGCGATCGACCAGCGGACGCCGGGCGGAAAGCTCTTGGCGAGCTCGGTCATCCGGGCGACCACTGCGCGCTTGACCTCGAGGGCATTCGCGCCCGGACGCAGGAACACCGGAGTCAATGCCGTCGGGTTGCCGTCGAACCGGCCGGCCAGGTCGTAGTTTCGCGAGCCGAGCCGCGCCTCACCGATGTCCGAGACGCGCACGAGCGAGCCGTCGGGCCGCCCCCGGACGATGATGCGTTCGAAGTCACTCGCGTCTTTCAGTCGCCCGCTGGTGATCACGGGAATAGTGAGCTGGGTGCCGGGCGGAGCCGGCTCTCGTCCGATACGGCCGGCGGGGTTCGTGGTGTTCTGCTCCTGGACGGCCGCGGCGACGTCCGACACCGTGAGGCCGAGCTGCGCCATGCGGTCCGGATCGAGGCTCAAGAGCATGGAGAAGTCGAGTTGGCCGAAGGTGCTCGCATCGCCGACGCCGGGGAGCCGTTTGAGCTCGTCGTCGATGTAGATCTTGGCGTAGTTGTTCAAGTACTCCGTGTTGTAGCGCGGATCGTCGGAGGAGAGCGCGAGCACGACCAGGAAGGCGGTCTGGCGCTTCTGCACCGTGATGCCGTTGCGCACCACCTCCTGGGGGAGCTGCGGCTGGGCGCGCGCGATCTGGTTTTGCACATCTACAGCGGCCAGATCGGGATTCCGCGAGACGTCGAAGTAGACCGACAGGTTCATGACCCCGTCGCTCGAGTTCGCCGACTTGAAGTACAGCAGGCCTTCCATGCCGGACAGCTGCTGCTCGATCGGGGCGGCCACCGCATCGGCCACATCCTGCGCGGTGGCACCCGGGTAGACGGCCTGCACTTGGATCTCGGGCGGGGTGAGGGGCGGGTAGCTCTCGACGGCGAGCCGGGAGAGGGAGAAAAGCCCGAGCAGCACGATCACGATCGAGATGACGGCCGAGAAAACCGGCCGCCGGATGAACAGATTGCGGATCTGCGGGGCGTCGCTCATGGCCGGCTCCGGATCCGGAGCGGTGCGGCCGGGCGCGCGATCGAGGCGCCATCCCGAGCATCGGCCCCCGCGCTGTCGGCCGCCGGATTATATGCCACCGGCTTGGCCGGCTGGCCCGGCGTGACCTTCTGCACGCCGTCCACGACCACGCGGTCGCCCGCCTGGAGGCCTTGCTCGATCAGCCACGATCCGCCGTCCCACGAGGTGGCCACGACGTCCCGCGCCGCGACCCTGCCGCTGTCGCTCACGACGTATACGAAGGACCCGCTCAGGCCCTGCTGCACCGCGCGTTGCGGGACGAGGATCGCACGAGGCCGCTTGAGGCCGAGCAGTCGCACGCGCACGAACTGCCCGGGGAGCAGCACGTGATGGGGGTTGCTGAGCTGCGCGCGCAGCTGCAGCGTGCCGGTCGCCGGTTGGACGGCCAGGTCTGCGAAGTTCAGCTGGCCGGTCGCGGCGAAGAGGCTGCCGTCCGCGAGCGTGACCTGCACGGCGAGCGCGTGCTGACCGGGCGGCAGGAGCAGCCGGCCGTCCGCGATGTCCCTGCCCAACGCGAGCATGTCTTCGTCGGAGGGGCTGAAGTTCACGTAGATGGGGTCCACCTGCTCGACGGTCGTGAGCAGGTCGGCCGAGCCGGTCACCCGGGCGCCCAGCTCCAGCTGCGCGCGTCCGGCGCGCCCCGAGATCTCGGCGCGAACGAACGTGTCCTCATAGTCTTTCCTGGTTTCATCCGCCGCGGCCCGCGCCTGGTCGAATGCCTGCTGCGCGTCGTCGACGTCCTTCTGGGCCACCGCGCGCAGAGCGAGCAGCGACTTGAGGCGCGCCAGGTTGCGGTCGGCGTTGGCGAGCCGCGCTTGGGCACTGCGGTAGGCCGCCTCGTACGTGGTCGGGTCGATCCGGAACAGCAACGTCCCCTTCGCGACGTCGGTGCCCTCGGCATAGGGGCGCGCGAGGATCACCCCGGTGACCTGCGAGCGCACCTCGACCGAGCGCGACGCCGCCGCTTGCCCCACGTACTCGTAGCGGGCTGCGACGGTGTCCGGGACCACGGTGAGGACCGAAACTTCCGGTGGTGGCGGGGACGCGGCTGCCGCAGGCACGCGCCGGCGGGCCGCCGCTGTTCCTACGAGAACGAGTGCGGCCGCGACCACTGCAGTCCACGTAGCAGGTCTGATCAAGCGCTTCATGCGGACACCCATCGGTGAAGGTGATGACAGCCCGGTCAGTAGTGCAGTAATGAACTATGCGCCGGCGAAGGTTCCCGCCGAGTCAGTCGGCGAGGTTGGACTCCCCCGTTCGGGTGGGGCCTCACCACCTGATTGGCGGAGGGTGCTCCTGTCGGGGTCCGCGAGCTCACAGGGCCAGCCCCAAGCCTACGCCGAGCGACGCCACGCGATCGCGAAAGAATTCACCGTAGGGCGCCGGACCGGTGTAGGCGCGCAGCAGCAGGCTCCACCGCCAGGCGCCCCCCCCGCGGGCGACCGGATCGCCCAGCTCCAGGCCGGTGATCGCACTCCACCCCACGTCCCAGCTCCGGTCCTGGATCGACTTCGCGTCCAGCGCGGCCACCACGCGACCCGTCGCCAACCGGCCGAGGTGCACCAGCACCCCGGGCTCCCGATACTCGACGCCCCCGTGCAGCACACCCGGCTTCAGGTCGGCCGGCGAACGGGTGAAGACGTACTCGCCGCCGCCGTACACGCGCCACGCGGCCAGCTGTTGCGACACCAGCAGCTCCGCGGCTTCGAACGTCAGATCGACCCGCTGGGCGTGGGCGTGAACCATGTACTCGTCGCCCAGGTGCGAGCTCTGGTGGTACAGTTGGACGCGCGTCGTCAGGCCGGCGTGCCGGTAGGTCACAGGCAGGCCTACTCGATAATCCGTGTTCATCAGGTCGGCGGTCGGCCGGGCGAGGTTGAACTGGGAGAACACGGCGGCGGCGATCGCCACCTGCCACGTGCGCGCGCTCACCACCCCGATCGTCTGGCCGAATCCCACGCTGCCGAGGCGGGGTGCGAGCCGGGGGGAGCGCTCCCACAGGTAGGCGGCAAAAAACTGCGGCTCCTTGGGATCGGCCAGGAGCGGCCGGAACACCGCAGCGTCCGTGCCCGGCGTCTGACCAGCCGCGGGTGCGGCGGCGAGCAGCGCGAGGATCAACCAGCGAGCGGCGGCGGCGAGGCGCATGGTGCTTCAGTAATGAACTATCTAGGGCGGCAGGTTCCCGCCGCTCGCCCGCCCGACGGTCAGTCGTCGTCCTGGGTTTGGGCCTGTCGCAACTCTCGCACCACGGGATGGGTTCGGAACAGCAGGACGGCGGCCAGGGCGGCGCCGACCAGGTTGCCGCCGAGAATCCGCACCCAGGCCAGCTCGCCCAGGCCGAGGTGCGACAGCAGGATGGTCAGCATCGCGAACCCGAACTCCAGGATGAAAAAGCCGAACGCGACGCCCATCACGAGACTCGGCTCGCGTGCCGCGCGGTGCAGGGCCCACACGATAGCCACGCCATAGGCCACGTTGAGCAGGTAGTGCAGCAGCGTGAACTGGGCGATGCCGCCCAGCACGGTAAACGTTCGAAACGGCTGGCCCACGATCGCGTCGACCCCCGCGAGCCAGACCCAAATGGTGGTCGCGACGACCAGGCCGAGCCGGGTGCCCTCCCACAACGAGTTGTGCTTCACGGCGTGGTGATCCTTTCTCCAGCGTGGTTAGCGCCCCTTCGCCAAGGCGCCGCCCCGGCGCGGAGTTCCCGGAACCGGTGCCAGGCGGTGCTGGTTAAGCGCACAGCGGGGGTTTCAGCCGGGCGGGCGCCCCACCCCCGATCGATTCCCGAACCCTCACTGGTGAGTCACATGAGCCCTACCGAGGTGCACCCCCCTGCGCAAGAGATACGCCCCCAATCCCTAGTGTTCCAACTGCTCGGCACCGCCCATTCTGTAACTTACCGGCTCACACAGGCGCTCGCGGAGCTGGGCCTGTCCCCCGCGGGG